>CAORJJ010000056.1:8143-13887 GCA_948517135.1 uncultured Clostridia bacterium
TTTCTAAGCACTTTTTCTATTTCTACATCTGTTTTAAAAAAGCTTTTAGAAAAATCTGCACTAATAATTTTACCAGTTTTTTCTTCAATATTAACTTCAATAAATTCTCCATTTTCTTTTGGCATACTACAACTTGTTACTATATATTCTGATAAAAAAGCATTTTTTACTTCAAGGTATTGTATATATTTATCAAAAGTTATTTCATTTAATATATCATTTGATATTAATTTAGCTATTTCCTCTTTAAATCTTTCAGTTGGAGTTGTAGTCTTATGTTCAGTAGTTAAAACAGATGTAGCTACTTTGGTTGATTTTTCATTTCCATAATAAACATATTTATCTTTAATTTCATATATATCATGAATAAATGTAACTAAATATATTTTTTCTGCTTCAACATCTATTTTTCTTTCTATTTTTTGTCTTGCAAATATCTCTTTTTCTCTTGCTGAATCTTCTATACTAAGTAATAAATTAGGCATTATAAAAGAAAAAGAAATTATTATAAGACTTAAAACAAATAATAATATTTTCTTTACCATCTAATCTATTACCTCCAATTCAAAAAATACTTTTGTACCAATATTTTCCTCGCTTTCAATATTTATTTTAGAATTATGAAACTCTAAAATTTTCTTACAAAGTGAAAGGCCTATTCCTGTTCCACCATTTTTTCTGCTACGTGATTTATCTACCATATAAAAATCCTCTGTAACTCTTTGTATGTCTTGTTTTGGAATACCAATTCCTGTATCTATTACAGAAATCACATATTTGTTTCCTTCATAATTTCCCACAATATAAATACAATTATCTTTAGGTTCTGCTTTTTTAGCATTTTGAACTAAATTTCTTATAACAATTTCTAATAAATTCTCATCTATTTCCACATTTGCTTCTTTTAAATCTAATTTTATTTCTATATCATCAACAATGATTTTTTGACAAACTTTTTCTATAAAATCTTTTATTTTAGTATTTTTTAATTCAATTTTATCTTCTGAAATTTCCATCAAAGATAATAGTTTATAAGAAAGTTCCTCAAGTCTTTTAGATTCTGAATATATATAATTCAATGCTGGAATTCTAATTTCGTCAGAACAATTTTTTAATCTTAGCAAATCTGAATATCCTATTATTGCAGTCATTGGTGTCTTGATTTCATGTGAAAATCCTGATATGAAATCATCTTTTTGTTTAATAGATATTTCTAATGATTTTATTTGATTTTCAACTTTTTCTGCCATTTTATTAAAACTATTTGCAAGTTCTCCTATTTCATCATTCGTTCTAACTTTTACTCTTTTTTTGAAGTCACCAGAAGAAATTTCTTTAGTTAACTTGTTTAAATCTTCAATAGGTTTTGTTAAAAATATTGAAAAAACTGCAACAACAATTGAAGATATTACTAAAACTATAATATCTGCAAGCATTATATCTTTTAATTGTCTTGCTCTTTCATCATAAATTGAACTAATATCATATATATTTACAATATATATACTAACATTACTTACTGTGCAGTATGAGCAAAATATCATATAATTTTTATCTTCAATTTCCTTTATAATATATTTATCATTTTCTTTATCAAATAAATTCTGTAATCCTAAATAATCTGTTTTATCAAAATTAGAAAAAATTTGAGAAGTATCTTCTGAATAAATTTCAACACTTTCTAAATCATTTTCCATGTATGAATATAAAGATTTTATATATTCTATTAAATGATTATCTGTAAATTCTTCTCCTTGCTGAATTTTACTAACAATATTACTGTCTAAATAATATCTCTCTAGTCTATGTTTATTAGAATTTTGTTTTATTTCTTTTTCTAATGAATTTACAAAATTTTGCCTTACTGTAATATATCTGCTAAATGATAAAATAATAGATATAATTATTACAATACCTAGCATCAACTTTATCCAAAATTTCATAATTTTCCTTTCTAAAATCCAGGAATGCTTGAAACTCTTAAATTTCAAGCATATATCCTATTCTATATACTGTTTTAATTCTGTCTTTCCATCCTAATTTTTTTCTCAATCTTTGAATATGCAAATCTAAAGTTCTTGTTTCAAATTCTAATTCTTCTCCCCAAACTTTTTCAAAAATAATTTCTCTATATAATGCTGTATTTTTATTTTGAACAAGTAACATAAGTAAATCAAATTCTTTTGGAGTTAAGTCAACTCTTTCATTATCTTTTTTTACCATTCTTGCTACTGAGTTTATCATTACATTATCAATACATATATTTTCACTCAATTTATTATATCTTCTTAAAACTGCTTCTACTCTTGCTAAAAGTTCTTCCATAACAAATGGTTTTGTTATATAATCGTCAGCCCCTTCTTTTAAACCTTTTATTTTATCTTTAATTTGTGCTTTAGCTGTTATAAAAATTACAGGAGTATCTTGCATTTGTTTTATATATTCTAAAAGTTCGTATCCATCCACTTTAGGTAACATTATATCTAATAAAATTAAATCATATTGATTTTTTTCTATTAAATCTGCTGCACTTTCTCCGTCACAGGCTGTTTCACATTTATATCCACCGAGATTCTAAACCTATTTTTATTAAATCATTAATTGAAATTTCATCTTCTACAATCAAAATTTTATTCATCCATATCACCCCACTCAAGTATTATAACCTTAAATTGTATCAAAATTGTAAATTTTAAGAAAAAATTAAGACTTACCAAATTCGATAAGTCTTAATTTTATGCACCTCTTTAACTATTTTTAGAGATTATACTATAATCTTCATTATGTGTTAAGCAGAATAAATATTTCATATTACTTTACATAATCTTGATTTTTGTATATATAAGTGCTATAATGTAGCAGTAAACCTTATAAAAATTTACCACAACATGAAAGGAGAAACATTATGACATCAGCAATCATCATGGCACTTATTGGAGGACTTTTCTGCACCCTGTTCATCAATGTACACTTCATCAAGCAGTTTTTCAAAGGTCTTCGGCTCTGCTTTGTAAAGACTCAGACCAAAGATGATGAAGCCCCACCCAATAAGTTCGACTTCAGTTTCTATGGCAAAAGCGATGGAATTACATTTCTAATTGTACAAGCAATCTTTTTTGCTATCGGATTTGGAATTTTATTCGCATGGTATTATCTCTCAGCTGCCGATCGAACAGTTTCACAATTTATTATTTCAACTGGTTGGTTCATTGGTTTGATTCACATTCTTAACTGGCTTGTAATTCTTATGATTGATGAATCAAGTCGCATGTTTAAAAATTTTCAGACGCCAAAAGGATTCTGCAGTTCTGCTCTGATTTTCTCTATTGGAATCTTTTGTATTTCTCTTGGATGTGGCATTGCTGGTTCCTTATATAACTTTAACCACCAGCAGGAAGCTACAACTTTCATTCAGGAAGACGACGTTCCTATAATCAGTATGGATACTCTTGAAACTTTGCAAAAAGAGGTAATCATTGATGGATATACAACTGGTAATGCGCTTTACCGTAATGGTAAAATTATTGTTCCTATTTCTCGGGAAAGCAATGTATCTTATGCTGGCTACGTTGTAATTGAAAACAATGAACCTCATATTATTCCCAAAACATTGAGATATACACCCGAGCATTGTACTGCCAATAATCCATGTATGGTAGCAAGAAATAATATGCCTACAAAAATTTTCTTTGGAAATTGGAGTTTCCAGCTTAAACCCACTGAAAACGGAGATGATGAGGTATATTATGTTTGTGCATATGGTCATTACAGATGGCTTCGCGCAGGACGTGTTGTTGAAGGCATTGCATTTGTAAATGCAGAAACTGGTGAATTCACCACATGCCCTATCAACGATGTGCCTAATTGGATTACAGGCATTTCCGAGTAATAAATTGGTAAATTAAGTAAAAAGTTTTTTATTTGAAGTAAAGGAAAAAGGCCGAGAGCACATTTGCTCTCGACCTTTTTTTGAAATTTAAGGAATGTCCCTAAATTTCATTCTCCTTTAATTAAAAGAGAAGTTTTTCCAATGCTTTTGCAATTTCTTTTTTTGTATTACATTCTGTTACAACACCGTTCTCGTTCAGAATCATTGCCCAATGCTTTCCGCCACCAATTTTTGCCAAGTCATTGGCTACGATATAGTCTGCATTGTTTTTAATTCTTAATCTATCTGCTACACCAAACAGTTCCTCTTTGCTGACACCTTCCAAAAGCTTAAAACCTACTAATGTTACGTCAGGAGCCATTTCTTTAATCTGACTAATAACCTTAGGAGTAAGTTTCATCATAGTCATCAGATGAGGCTCGTAAGACGAAATTTTAGTACTATCATTGCAGACAGTCGCAGGATTTTCAAAAATACTCATAAGAGTTTCTTTGCTAATATCCTCTTTCTTTTCTGCGTTTTGAATAGTTTCCCAAATTTCATCTACCAATTCTTCAGCTCTGATCGTGTACTTTCCTGCGTAATCACCCACAGCAGCAGAATGAATTATGATATCAATTTTCTTTGTAGCAAAAATTTCTTTAAGAGCATCAATCAAGTCTTGTGTAGACTCAACTGTTACAAACTGCACTTTATCACTAGCAATTCTTGGCTTATAAGACATTTTAGTCGAAATATAATAAATAGTATCAATTTCGTCTGCCTTATCTTCTAAAAAAGTTTCAGCAACAACATTACCAAGTGCTCCAGTAGACATGTTTGTGATTTTCATTACTGCATCAATTCTTTCGTTTGTAGGACCAGATGTAATAATAATGTTTTTTTTCATTGTAATTTCCTCCTCTTATAAATTATTTACAACCATGTTTCTAGGGTTATTCAAATACTTATCGCTTCTGCCAAATCTACTCAAATTTTCATAAACAACAAATTCTCCATAGACGTACTGAGCAGAATCTTTCGATAAAGAAAGCACATGACAAGCATTCTTTTTACTTTCAATTCCATCTTTTACAAGCCACTCTTTTTCATGAATAGAAACTGGTCCATAAATATAGCTTTTTCCGTCTCCATAGCTTTCACCTTTATATGTGCTTACGCAATTTAAAGTAAAAGTATACAGACTTTCATTATGATTATGAATACATACAGTCTCTTCTTCAAAAACATGTGTGTTAGAATTTGAGCAAATTGTAAAAATTCCAAACAGCTTATTTTTAATTTTTTCATCTCGTGCCATATAATAAGCTGTATGATAATATTCCATACAATTGAGAATATAAATCTTTTTTCCTTTCACCCAAAATTCATGATTTTTCAGTTTGGACTTTAAAAACTCTTTTGGAGAAATGAAGGTAATTTTCCTTGCCATAGGTTCTGCACCTGATGCATAGTCTTTGGCAAGTTCACGTTTTTCCCCATTTGCAAAAACAACTGTCGTGTTAATGCCATTTTTGTAATAACTTCCTGCTACAATAATTTTTGATATCGATAATTCTTGATACTTTTTCTCATATCTTTCCAAATAAGTCATTTCTGGAAATAAAGATATGTCTGGTTTGAACTTTTCTATAATACGAAAAGCAGATTCCATTTGCATCAAAGTTTCTTCTGTCTCAATCAAATATTCATCTTGACTATTACAGTCTAAATCAACTTTGAGTTGAAACATGCATACCGATAAATAATCATTCATCCGCATTTTAATATGCTCCTTTCTCTTTGATGATTGCATTATATAACCTTTCATGTTATAATTCAAATATATATTATTTATATTTATTATAATTTGAGG
>CAORJJ010000057.1 GCA_948517135.1 uncultured Clostridia bacterium
TTCTTGTACTGATTTGCTTGAGTCTAATTTAACAATTCTTACTAATTTTCTACTTTCTACAAATTCTACTGCATTTTTATATAATTCATAATATTTATTTAAAGATTCCAATTCATCAAATTGATCTTGAAGCTCTTCCTGTCTTTTATCACTTCTTTCTAATGCAAGTTTTGGTGATAAATCACATAAAAATATCACATCTGGTAATGGTCCCCAACTTTCTATTGCTTCAATTAATTTTTCATCTGGACATTTTATTTTTATTAAATCTGTAATAAATGTTAATATTGATCTATCATATACACTATTTACATATTCTGGTGCTCTCCAATGATTTTTTCCAATAATAGTAGCCCATTCAAAATATTTACCAGCTTCCCATAAAGATTTCGCTTGTTTACCTATTCTTCCTGAATATGGACATATTAAAACTGTTGAATTTGTATTCATTATAGGATTTTGAACTAAATATTTTGCAAGAGTTGATTTTCCTGATCCATCTAATCCATCAAATGCTATTCTTTTTCCTTTATTTTGTCTTTTTATTAGTCCTAAACTCTCAAATAACTGTATTTTTTCAGCTTTTTTAGTTGCTAAAATTGCACCAAATTTAACAAATGTTTTATATTCTACTAATCCATTTTCCTTTGCACTTTTACCAGTTTCAACAATATCAAATATACTATTAGCCCATTCTAATGTTACAGCAGCTTCTACACTTCCTGAAATTTCAACAATATTTTCTTCTGTAATTCCTAAATATTCTTTTGCTAAATTAACGTAGCTTGTTGCAACTTTTCTATCTTTAAAATATTTGAAAGGCATATCTTTTAATTCTTCTTTTACAAGTAAACTAATTCTACAATTTTCTTGTTTAAAATATTTAAGTGATATCATTGATTTATGACCACTTTCTAACCATTGGTCACTACCATATATAATCATATCAAATTTATTACAATATCTTTTTATATCTTCCCATCTCAAAAGAGTTACTTCCAAAATGTAATTTTCCTTTTCAAATGTGTGAACCAATTTTCTTAAATTTTCTATTGGTGGCAATTCTAATTCTTTTAAATATTCTTGAAGCACTGGTATTAATTTGCCTTTTACAGCACCTAATTTTATTATTGGCTTATCATTCATTGTATTTTCCTCCATTATTCAAATATAATTTCTCTTAATTCTTTTGAAAACTCTTTATATGAATTATTTGTTACTCTTTCAACATTTTCTTTACTTATTACTACAACACTAGTTGATTCAGAAGTTTTTGAAAATGCCTGCCCATTAAATGTATTTCCAATTAAAGTTAAGAGTGATTTAATCATGTTTTTTGACATTGTTGGTATCAATTCTTGCAGAATATGAGTTCCTCCTTTAAATGCATCATAAACTGAATTTTCAAGTTTCATCTTTTCTCCAATTCCAACAATTCCCAGACATTCTTTTTCAGAAAATGGTTCTTTTCCTACTACTAAAATATTTTCAAGACTTTTTCTAGGCTTTAAAATTTCTACATCTAAAATAACTTTGCTTGAAGCTTCCATAGCAATTCCACTTAATTCACCATAACCTTGAAGTCCATGAACATCTCCTAAATATAAACCTGCCCCTTCTATTTCAACTGGAATATAAATATCTACCCCCTCTGTAATAAAAGGAATATCTAAATTTCCACCATTTTTAGGTTTTGCATGACCAGTTTTTATATTATCATCTTTAGGTGTTGTTGCTATCATTCCTATCATTGGCTTATATTCTAGTTTAATTCCATTACTATAATAAATTTCGTTTTTAGAAGCTTTTCCTGATATTATTGGTATTCTATCTGCAATATCTGGATTTTCTAAAGGATCAATTCCAGCAGTTTTTGAAAGACTTTGTGCCATTTCCTCTATTTCTATTTTATAAATATGAACTTTTAAAACATCTCCTGGCTTTGCATTTTCTATATTTATTGGACCTGTTAATGGATGATGATGTGTTTTTTCATTTTTATAATAAATTAGTGTCATTAATTCATTCAAATCTTTAAATTTATCTCCATATGCATTTACTGTTTCTATACAAGTTTTTTCTTTTTCTTTTATACTCGCAACAAATTCATTTTCTTTATTTATATTTGTTTGATAATTACATTCTATATTAAACATATTGTAATTTTTCAATTCCTTTCTTTTCATCTTTTAGAGGCTTTAATGGTCTCATATCTATATATGGCATATAAACTTTTTTAGGTAATTCTATAAGACTTTCTATTGCCTCACCAATTTCTTCTGGCATTAATTTCCATTCTTCATCTATATTATGATCTCTATTTTTAATACTTCCTAAAGATAAATACATAACTCTTATATCATCATATCTAAGTTCTTCTCTTAAACATTCTGCCATTCCTCTTAAAGCAAGTTTAGTTGAACAATAAGCAGAACCTTCTTCAAAAGTATATTTTTCTGAATGAGAACCAACAACAACAATATCACCTTTAGCTCTTTTTACATTTTCTGTAAAATTATTTAAGACATAAAATGCTCCATTTAAGTTTGTATTTACAGATGATTCCCAATCTTCTTTTTTCATATTTTCTATTTTATTAAATCTTCTAATACCTGCATTAATTATTAATAAATCGATTTTTTCATCAACATTATTTTTAATTTTTTCTATATTTTGACTTGAAGAAATATCACATTCAATTTCTAAATAATTTTCTATTTTGCAATTACTAACACTTCTATTCAAGCCAATTACTTTATAACCATTTCTTAAAAGTACATTTCTAATTCCTTCTCCGAGTCCTCTGTTACACCCTGTTATTAAAGCTGTTTTCATACTTTTACCTCCTTATCTTTCATAATCAATTTCTTTTAATATTGATTTTTTAACTTTTTGATATTGCTGATTAACATCTAATCCTGTACAATCAACTAATTTCAATCTCCCATTAGTTTTATAATGAGCCATCATATAATCATAAGTTTCTTTATATAATAAACCATATTTATAAGCATCTAGATCAAATTCTGAAATTTTGCTTCTTGATGTTACTCTTCTCATTAGCTCTTTTTCATCAAAATTGACTAGAAAAATAATATTAGCATCACTTTTGTTTGAAAAATATTTATTATAAATTTCTTCTCCTCTTTTTTCATTACTAACATCAAACAACATATTTTTTGATATTACGTCTTCACATCTATCTTGACAAATGATTCCATCTGATAATAATTTAGTAATTGTTGTTGTTTTTCCTACTGCATCAGTTCCTTCTACAATTACATTTGCTTTTTTTATACTTCCTTTGGAAATATTTTCATTAGAATATATTTGATTTCCTGTAACTTCTATAAAAGTATCTTTAGCTTCATAGTTTGCTAAATTTTCATTTTCACTTGAAACTTCAATCATTGTGAATTCTACTGGTTTTAAAAATTCATCAATTTCCACTATATACTTTCCATCAATATATTTTGTTCTTTTTTTCTTAATAATTTGAAGTTTACTATTATTTAAAAATTCATTTTCTTCTATTTCTGTAACAACTGTAATAGTTCCATTTCTTTTACTTTTAGTAAATTTCACATCATTTGAAGTTTCAAATTTTCTATACTTATACTCACCATTATAACTTTGTGTTATTGTATAACTTTCAACCTTTTCTAATTTATCTAAATACTTTTTTAAATTACTTTTTCTTACTGGTATAAATTTTCTTTCTACATTATTTAAGTTTCCTGTTTCTAATTTCATAAACATCTCACCTTTTACTTATTATATTTTGTATATTAAGTAGCTACAACTGCATTATACATACTATATTATTCTTTGTCAATACTTTTTGTAAAAAATATAATAAGTATTTATAAAATAAGATTTATTGTATGTTATCAAAAGCTTTTATTTAGCAGAAAGTGCAATGCACTTTCCTACTAAATAAAAAAATGTCCCGAAAGACACTCATATAAGCATCTTTCGGGACATGTACATGAAATTATTCAATTGTATTTTAGTTCAAAATTATCCAACATATTCTTTAATAGCTTGTATCTTTTATATGCACGATCTATTCTCCTTTTATCGAATCCTGTCAATCACTTTAAGTATCAAATTAAAAAAGTTCCAGATAATATCTCCTAACTTGTCTGTTATTTTAAAAAACAACCGAAAAACTTTATAAAACATTCCACTAAAAAACTTCTTAAATACTTCAGTACTTGTGACTTTAAATGATGCCCAAATAATTACACATACTACTATCATCGCTACTAATGTTGTCATATTACTCCTCCTAAGATATGATTGAACTATATATTATACAATTACATAAATATTATATCATATTTACATAAAAAAGAAAAGCAGTATAATAAATATATACGCTTTTCTTCTTTTAGCATAAATCACTTCCTACAATCCAATTTTTAGCATTCTGAGTATTATCTAATAAATACTTTCCATTATATCTTTCATCATCTTCGCCAAATGGATAATATTCTAAAACTTTATTTATATAATCATTATCCATATTAACTAATTGTTTTATTTTATTAAAACAATTTTCTGTAATTTCATCCATTTCTTTAAATTCCTCTTTAAAATAAAGATTACTTTTGTATTGGCTCATTATGATTGTTTCTATTTTTTTATTATCAAAAAATCTTTTAAATGATAAGTAAACATCATTAGTTATATTCTCTATCATATTAGTATCTTTTCCAAGTTCTTTCCATGCCTCAGATAATATATCTCTAAAATCATCCTTTCCTAAATTGTTTATATATGATTTTTCCATATATTCTACAATTATCATATCATCTATACTATGATTAGATAAAAATAAATCAAATTCATTTGGTATATTATCAAAACAATTTTCAAAGTTTTTATTTATGCAAATTATATTAGCTTCTGGAAGAAATTTTGTATACATTTCTTTTATATATTCTAATACTTCTTTATTAGTATCTATTACATACAAATTTCCTTTAAAATTAAATTCCTTTAAAGCATATGCAATTTTATACCTATATCCTAGTGCTAGTTCAACTACTGTTTCTAAATTTCCAACATGTACTTTTTCTATTAATTTAGCATATAGTTTACCTATATACCATTCCCATTCATCATCTGCAATTTTTTCACTCATTATTCATACCTCACTTTAAAATAATTATATTAGATAAAATAATTATTTTCAACTAAAAAGTACTTTGCTTTTAGCAAAGTACTTTTTTATCTATTGTACATTATAATTCTTATCTATCAATAATGTTTCCGTCTGTCCTATTTACGCCTTCCATCATTCTTCTTAAAGAATTTCTTGTTTCAGGGTCTAATTTTTCTAGTTGTACCATTACTTGTTGTTCACTTTTTCTTAATTCTTGTTCAGCTATTGTTAATTCTCTTTTAGCACTTGATACACCCTCTTTTCTTTGGTTAACTATTCTTCTGTTTTGTTCAGTAATGGCCATTAATTTAAAAATATCTTCCATTGGAGATTTTTCAATTTTTACTGGCTTTCTTACTGGCTCTCTATAACTAGAATAGCTTGAACTTCCTTTTCCACTATAACTGCTTGTTCCCATAAATAAGCCCCCCTTTTCTTTCATTTTGTTCGTGATATTTTATCAGTTTTTTCTTACATTGTCAATATAGGAACACAAAGTTATGTAAATTAAAATAAAATTTATATGACAAAAAAAATCACTAGCATATAGCTAGTGATTTTTTATTTAATTATCTTTCATCATCTCTAAAACTTTTGTCTTTCTCATTTAATTTTTTTAACATTGCTCTTAACATTCTTTGAGATTCTGGATCTAATTTACTTATTTCTTCTCTTACTTCAGCTTCGCTTCTTCTTAATTCTTCTTCAGCTTCCATAAATTGATTTTCAGCATCAGCTAATCCTTCTTTTGCTTTTATCAATTTCTTTCTTCTTGCTTCTGCATCAGTCATTTTACTAATTACTTCTTCCATTGGAGTTCTTTGATTTTGACTTTTTCTTCTCTTTGGTTTATATTCCTCATCTCTATAAGTACTTGCTCCCATAAATCCCCCTCCTATTTAATTTATAAAATTCAACAGTTTTATTATACTATATTTTTAGTATTATGTCAACCGTTTAGGCAAGAGGAATTTATACATAGTTTATTTTCCATTTATTTTTATTAGTATATCATTTTCAAAAATTTCTGGCACTTTTTCAAAATATATTTTTTCACTAATCATAATTTTACCATTTCCATTTTTACTATGACTTAACATTAATTCTTCATTATTTAAAATTAATTTTGCAAAATCAATTTCTAAACTTGAATATGGTTCTAATACTAAATAGTAATAACTTTTTGAAACCTTCCAATATGTTAGAAAATTATCATACAACTTCAAGCCTAGCTCGTATTCAATATTTTTATTATAATTATTTTTAAAATTAGTATTTATTAGTGCTCTTATAATTTTATTCATAGTTTTGCTATCAATTTTTCTTGATTCATAGTCATATGATAGCTTACCATATATAGAACTTGCCCCTGTAATATAATTTCTTTCAGAATTTATTATATATTGTTTTAGTTTAACATTTTCTATATCAGTGACTTTAGAAAATAATTCATCATATTTTTGTATAAACTTCATTGCATCCATCAAATATAAATCTTTATTTTCATTCTTAACTATTTCTTCTTTAAAAAATTCTTCAACTTTTTCCTTAATAAAACCAATTTTATCATACAAAAGTTCTTCTGTATTATTTAATAATAGTTGCATTCCAGAAAATATATTATAATCTTCTGTTTCTTTTTTTATTAAGTATTTTTGAAAAAAGTTTGAAAAATCAAATAAATATGTAATATCGTCACAATTTTCAGCCACATTTGTTGCATAATAATTTGATATAAATTTCCTAGACAAACTATTGAATTTTTCACATAAGTAATCTATCTCTTCTGAAAACTTTTCATAATGTATTTTATAGTCTAAACCAATCAAATCACAAAATCTTTTTTTGAATTCTTTATTATATGTATCATCTATTATAGAATCAATTTCTTCTTTTAAATCTTCATCTATAATAGAATTTATCATTAGCTTTTGACCTTCAATCTCATATCCAAAAAAGTTCGATTTATACTTAAATGTATTTGAATACTGTGGGAACCTAGATTTAACAAATGTAGAAGTATCAAAATCAATTAAATTTCCATATGGAGTTATATTTCCAGATGACCATGAGCCATGCAGGAATCTATCTGTAAATTTATTTGCTTCTATTTTTCCAATTTTCTGTGCCAATTCTTTTAAATTCTCTTTTGTATATGTATCCTTATTTATAATACTATTACTTATACGATATAATTCTTTTTCTTTATAATATCTTATTTCTATTGCACAAGGTAAATAAAATTCTCTTACCTCTATATTATCATCTTCATCTAAGTATTCTTCTAAAAAATTATACTTTTCTTTTTTCTCTAAAATTGCTAATGATTCAAAATTAGGAATTATAAAATCTTTAGCTAAAATATTACTTATTACAGTTTCCTTTATACTAGCTGATAATGCATACTTTCCATTGCTATAAATTGATTTTGGAGAAGTTGCAAGTTTAGTTTTTTCACCTTTTATATTAAAATTACTTCCATAAAAAAATGCTCTTCCAGAACCTAAATTATTAGAAAGTGCAATTCCAAACGGATCTTCTTGCATATCTGCAAATCCTTCTCCTATTTTTTCTCCAGATGATTTTTCTTTATCTAATGTAATAGAAAACATATTAGTAATTTTTGTTGATGCCTCTTCCCAATTATATTTCTCATTAAAAATTTCTTCATATAAACTTTCATTTATATATACAACATTATATTTTTCTTTTGACTTATATACTTCTTCACTAGATAAATATTTTTCATTTAAAAATTCTTTTATTTTTTCCATTTAAAACTATCCTATCAAATTATTTTTTTCACAAAATTTAATACAAAATTCGCAAGCCATACAAGATGTTTCTGTAAAATTTTCTTTTAGTATTTTTGTAGGTATTACATCTCTAAAACTTGAAGTACCATATTTTCTTATAAATCTAACATATTTATTATTATTTAACTTTTCTAAAATTTGGGGCATTCCTTCTTCAAAATAATTTCCAATAAGTACATCTTTATGTGTATTAAATACTTCACAAGGATAACAATCTCCATTACATTTCATAAATATTTTAGGACTTACAAACTTTCCAATTTCTCTTTCAAATCTATTATCACATTCTCCAATTAAATCATATATTGTTAGTTTCACTGTATCGATTTTTTCTTCTGTATAATCAGAATTTACATAGTAAGAATCTGTTAAATGTATTCTATCTTTTGGAAATTCACCAAACTTTTCCAAATATATTTTATATAACTTAGATAACTGAGATTCTTCAGAATCATTTAATCTTGTATGTATAATTCCAAAGTTCAATTCTTTTCTTGTATAGTGTTTTGCAACATAATTTATAATGTTACATATATATTCTAAAGGTATAGTTTGCTCTCCTATTGATATTTGAATTGTTGGAACAAAAAATTTATTAGTAAATAATTTTGCCTCTTCAAGCTTTTGAAAATAATATTCTACATTATTACCCCAAAAACCATTAGATATTATTTTACTAACATCTAATTTATTTTCAGAATATTTAATCATTTTGCACATATTTTCGAATTCTAAAAATGGTTCTCCACCTGTTATAGCAAAAGCTGGAATTCCGCATTCATATAAACTATCTACTATGTTTAATACTTCATCTTCGCTCATTTTGGTTTTTCCTGTTTTTATACTATTTGCAGCCATTCCACAATCTTTGCAATTGCAATTACATTTGTTTGTAATTTCAAATGTAAATTGAAGTGGTATTATATCTTCTTCTTTTTTTATTTTTCCTTCTTGCCATTTTCTAATATCTTCAAAAAATGTTTCTTTTTGAGCAGAATATTTCCCACATGTCGGTGAACTATTTGTATCGTTAATTGGTAAAAATTTACTTATAATTTCTTCTTCCATTTGTATCCTCCTATAATTCTTTTTTATACCAGAATTCGTCCTCTATCGTTTCATATAGTTTATATCCTCTTTTTTTATAAAATTCAATTGCTCTATTAAACTTTTCAAATGTACATAATATAATCTCTTTATAATTTTTTTCTACTATATACTCCATTACTTTATCATATAATTTTTTTCCAATTCCTTTATCTCGATATTCTGACAATATATAAAAAGAATTTAATTTTATAGTTGTATCTGTTTTCTTTAATGCTCCACATGTTCCTATAATTTTATTTTGTTCATTTAAGGCTATAAAAAATTCACCTTCATTATTTTTATAAGGTTCAAAAGATTTTGTTTTGAAATAATTTTCCCATTCTGTATAACCAAATTCTCCAATTGCAACATCTATAAGAAACTGAATTATTTCATCTTTATATTTATCTTCATATTTAACAATTGTTACGTCGTTCAATTAATATCTCCTTTATTTTAATTTTTCTATATGCCAATCACAAATATCTATAAGTAGTGTATTATCATCAAAACCTATATAATTCATCAATTTTTTGAAGCCAATATCTGTTTGTGAAAGCTTAATATTTCCACCTATTTTTTTATAAAATTCTTTATTTAATTCCCAAATTTTTATAGACATCTCCATTTCTTTAATAGCTGGAATGCTAGCTCTACTTTTTAATGATACATAAGGTAGCATATATGGGGCTCTTGCAACTTCTTTATTTGGTAATCTAACAACAAGACCTCCACTACTTGCACCAATTATAAAATCCCTAAAATCTACAATATCAAATATTTTTTCATTAAAAATATTTGCCAAAAGATATATTTGCTCAATATTAATCTTTTCTGGAAGTAATCCCATAACTTCTCTTATTGTTTTTCCTGTTGCACTATCATCATCAACTAATATATAGTTTCCCTCATCTATTTTGTTTATTTGACTTTCTATTGAATCAAATCCTATTCTTCCAATTAGATTTATATATTTTTTCTGCACATCACTAATATCAAATAATCTACTGGTTTCTATGTTGTATTTTCCTTTATAGTATGTATCTAAACTTATTGTATTTTTATTGTATAAAATATTTTCAGCAATTTCTAATTGCTTTTTCATATCAATTGTTTTTATATTTAATTTATTTTCAAAACAATCTGAAAATAATTTTTTTAAATCTTCTAAAAAATACCTTCTAGCATTTTCTAAAATATTTTCATCTATAATCTCTTTATAGTTATGCAAAGGAATCAATCCTTCATCACGTATAACATACTCTCCATCATCTGTGCAATAATCTTTTTCTGTTAAACTATATGTTTCCTTTTTTCTTATAGTTCTTGATGAATATGTTGAAACAATGGATTTATTATTTATAAAGAAATTATTTTTTCCTGTAAATTTTTGTTTCATTTCATTAAATATTTTACTGTATCCTTCTCTTTCAATACAAACACCAATTCCTTTATTTTCAAAGCAATACATAAATTCACTATTATCTCCACCAAACACATACACTACTTTTATTTTTTTATTTACATGTTTTTGCAAATATAATTCAAGTCTTTTAATTACATCTGTGAAATTTATATATGATTTTACATACATTGATTCCCAAGGATCTATCATAAGCCAATTGCTATCTTTTACAATTTCTTGGCACAATTCAACTCTTTCACTACGGCTTGTCTTACAGTAAGGTTTAGTAGTAACATAATTATCATGAGATGGAGAAAAATATCCACCTACAACATCATAGCCATTTTGTTTTAAAGTTTTTTTAGCAAATTCCATCATATATAAATGACCTTCATGTATTGGGTCAAATCCACCTGTTGTAAGCAAAACAACAGGATTATTATATTTGATTTTGCCTAAATTTTCAATAATTTTATTTACTGGAGTTGTTAAAAAATCCAATAAGTAAAATTCCTCATTTAGTTCAAAATCATCTAAAATAAATCCTGCTTTTATAACTGTATCTGTATTTAAATATTTTTTATAAACTTCACTATAATATTCATCTTTTAATATTTTTTCAAGATATTTATTATCTTCCATAATACCTCTTTCTTAATTTATTAATACTTCAAAACTGGGGGAATAAATTTCATTCCCCCAGTTTTTGTAGAACCAAAACGACTTATTTGGCAAGCTGTTCAAGTGCAGAAAGACTCATTTGCATTTCCACAAAAAGACCTATGATAATGCCTAGCCAAAAGATTACTCCCCAGATAACAAATGCATTCATAGCTACTGCGCCTCTTTCCGACCATGCCTTGTTAATAACCCGTTCATCAGTTTTATGGTTTCCATCATAGATGACATGCGTCCTTTGAGTTTCCACTTCAACTTTAACAATCTTTCCCGCTTCTTTAGTCACACTTAACGTGTACTGGGGAAGATCTGTCTGCACAGGATCTCCGTTGAAGGTTCGCACCGCAAGTTCAATCATCTTTTTGATGTCCTCTTGCGAGTCACCGCCAATCAGCATCCTTTTGGCAAGCCAGCTCCGATTTTCAACCATTCTTTGAGAAATCAATACACTGATGAGAATAAGAATCGCCTGAATTACTACAAAAGCAATCATATGGTACCTCCTTTGTGCTTATCGCACGATGAAAATATTTTTAGGATTACGCTATTTTATTATAGCACAGGTTACATAATATTTCAACTGGAATTTTTGGAGCGTCCCTAAATTTCATTCATGTATTTATTTATTACATCATAATAACTATCCCATCCACCTTTTACACTACTTTCAAATAAATCTATATGTACAGCTGGTGATTTAGAAATATATTTATGACTATTATATTTGTGTAAATTTTCTAAGTTATTGCTATAAAATTCAAATTGTCTTTTAGATTCTTCATCTAAACTATCTATTAATTCTTGTTTTTCTTTATCATTCATATTTAAATAATTCAAATAAATTTCAACAAAATCATATGAAGCTCCAAAAACAGTTTCATCTGTCCTAGAATCATACATATCTCCACTTGGAGTAACATTAATAATACTAGTTGGTATATTAAGCTCTCTTGCTACTTTATACACTTCTGATTTATGAATATCTGATATTACTTGAACATCAACTAATCCATCTGATGCCTTACCAACATACCCTAAATAAGCTCCCTCATCTTTATTTGTTGTACCACAAATAATTGCTCCAAAACCTGCTTGATTTAAAAGACTTGTTGTATAATAAAGAATTGGTGTTCTACTATATGGACCAAGTTGTCCTATTGCCCAGTCTTCTCCAGTTATTCCAATTACTGGCTCTAAGCTTTTTCTTATTTCATTGTTAACAGATGTTAAATCCACTATATATGGTTTTAGTCCAAAACTTTCACATAATTCTGTTCCTCTTGATGTTGCTTCTGATTGATTTGTTACTCCTGTTGATTTTAAAATTGGTAATAACATTGGAACAATTTTCTCAATTGGAGAATTTTCTTTTTCTGATGCTTTTTTAACAATTCCAAGTACAACAGCTGAATCAATTCCTCCACTTATTGCTATCACACAAGCTTTTAACTTTGATTTTCTCATATATGCATTTAATAAACTAGCTTTTTCTTCTATATAATTTTCAGCATCAAAATTTCTATTTTTTCTTATATTTTCAAGAATTTCTTTTAATTTGCTACTTATCTTTTTGTCAGACTGCTCATTATATACTTTCATAGTAAAATTCCACCTTCCATTTCCCATTCATATCTTATATGTCCATCTTGAAAGAAAATTAAGTTTCGTCCATTTTCTGGGTCTGTATCTCTTGTATTTTTATTTAATGGTAATGATATACAAACATTTTGACCATTCACATCATATATAGTTCCAATTCTTTCAAGTTCTAGCAATTTTGTTCCATTATCATCTAAATATTGTTTTATTTCTTGTTTTTGATTATCTGTTAATTTATTTACTTTTATCCAATTAGCAGCTGATTCTCTTCTAAATTCATCATTTACAGGGCGAAATGTTACTTGTTCAACTTTATTCTCTTTTGCAAATTTAATAAATTCACTTACTTTTTCTGGTGTATCCATCATATCTTTACAACATACACAAGTAAGCCTAAGCGAAAATCCAAACTTATGTAAATATTTTATTAAATTTGGTAAATCTATATAATTATTAGCTTGTGGCATATATATATTTCTGTTTACTTCAGGAAGATGACTAACAACAGATATAGTTATTGTTGTTAACCCTTCATTATACCATTCTTCTAAATATTCTTTATACTTTTCCTTATTAAGAGCAATTGGTATACAATTTGATTGTAACTCTACAAATGGAAAATTGAATTCTTCTAAATGTTTTAAATACTCAGTTATTTGATTTGGGAAAAGTGTAGGCTCTCCTCTACTAGTTAACATTACAGTATCAATCCCACTTCTATTAGCTAAATTTCCTGCTATTTTTAAATTTCTCCAGTTTATATTTATCTCATTCATATTATCTTGATTAGGTTTTACTCCTGACACACAAAAAGGACATGAGGCAATACATGCTTCAGTTCCAACTACAACACTAAACATTTTAAACTTCATAACTAACCCCTTCTAATGTTTTATAA
>CAORJJ010000058.1 GCA_948517135.1 uncultured Clostridia bacterium
ATAATAAAGTGATACTTTGTGTGCTACCATTCCAATCCATAAAAGTGCTAAAAATCCAATTATACATACTGAAAAAATATCTAAAAATTTTAATGATTGGTTTTTAAATTTCTTTATAAATTCAACACAGAAAATTAATCCAAATGGTATGTATGGAAGGAAATTCATATATTTTTCTGGATAAATTCCTCCTTCTTCTTTTAATGCACTTATTAAGTTTTGTTGACCTTCAATAATAAATGATGGAATAAATAAATAACCTATTCCAAAAGCAGTTACAAGTAATAATAATCCTGTTACTATTAAAGTATTTTTTCCAAATAATTTTAAATATTTTTTAGTTTTTTTATCTTTCAAATCTTCTAAAAGTACATATATACAAATTGATGCAAATACTGCTGGAACAAATAAGCAATATGAGAATATTAGTCCCATTGCAGTAATTACTAACATTGTAATTGTAAAACTTTTTTTAATATTTTCTTCTGAAAATAGCATTTGTACTAATGGTAATAATAATGTTGTCATTCCAATTCCAACTGATAAATATGAGAATCCATAAGTCCAAGAATTATATGGATATCCATACATATATAATGCAAATAAAATTATTGTTCCAAGCAATCCTCTCTTAGTTTTGATTTTATCTGCAAAACATGTATATAATGCTAATCCACTTGCAAACATTATTAATGTTTCAAACACTTGGAATAAATATATTTTTTCAATTCCAGTTATACTATTTATGACATTCATAAATATACCATCATTTATATATGCACCTGTTTGCATTATATTAAAATTGAAAAATGTTTTGTCATCTGTAAAAACAAATAACTGTAATTTTTCTGAATAGTGTTGTGCAGCTCTATAATGGATTGCAGAATCTATTGCCCAGTGTGTTACATCTCCTTTAAAAATATATAAATCTTTTATAAACATTACTCCAAAAACTATACAAATTAAAAGTATAGTTACAGCATCCATTTTTGAACATTTATATTTTTGGAATTCATGATTTTTTATTGGTTTATATATAAGAACTGCTCCTATTATGGCATTTATTGCTGATAATAGCCAAATATTTTGAACAATATGCAAAATTCCAAGAATCATACACACTGTTACATTGTACCCTAAAATTCCTACTACAAATATGCAAATCCATTTTATAAAATTTAACTCTTTATCTGATTTTTTATGACACATAAATGCAATTCCTAAAAATATAAGAGTACATATATATAAATAGCTCATATTAAATTCCCCTTTTTTCTCCATATATTACTATAAAATGACAAAAGTGAACGATTATTTTTATTGCAAAATATAAAATTTTACTTAATCGTCCACCTTATCTTTATTATTGTTTTTCAACTAATGCTTTTGTATCTCTAGCAATAACCATTTCCTCATCAGTTGGTATGATATATGCTTGAATCTTAGAATCTTCAGTAGAAATTTTTGTTTCTACACTTCTAACATTATTTTTCTCTAAATCTATTTTCAATCCCATCCATTCTAAATTTTCACAGATTTTCTTTCTTATATTAATTTGATTTTCACCAATACCACCTGTAAATACTATGCAATCTATTCCTTTTAAAGATACTGCATATTTTGCAACAAATTGTGCTATTGTTTTTGTAAATAATTCAATAGCAACTTGAGCTTTTGGTTTATCATCTTCATATGAAGCAAGTTCTATTTCTCTAAAATCTGGATTTAATCCTGTAATTCCATATAATCCTGATTTTTTATTTAATATTGTATTTACTTCTTTTGATGTTAAATTTTCTCTTTCCATAATTTCAGTTACAACTGATGGATCTAAATCTCCAGAACGTGTCACCATTGCAATTCCACCTAAAGGTGAAAGTCCCATTGATGTATCAATTGATTTTCCACCATCAATTGCACATATTGATGCACCTTGACCTAAATGACATGTAACTATTTTTAATTCTTCAATAGATTTACCAACAATTTCTGCACATCTTTTTGATACATATTGATGTGATGTACCATGGAAACCATATTTTCTAATTCCATATTTTTCATAATATTCATAAGGAATTGGATATAAATAATTTTCTTTTGGCATTGTTTGATGAAATGCTGTATCAAATACACCAACCATTGGAACTCCTGGCATAGCTTTTTGGCAAGCTCTAATTCCAAGTATTGTTGCAGGATTATGAAGTGGTGCTAAGCTAGAGCATGATGCATATTTTTCAATAACTTCTTCATCTATAACAACTGAGTGGCTAAATAATTCTCCACCATGTACTAATCTATGACCTACTGCTGATATTTCTGATAAATCTTTTATAACTCCATAATCTTGATGAACTAATTGCTCTAAAACTATTTTTAAAGCTTCTTCATGATTCATTACAGGAGATTTAGTAACGTATTTTTCACCATTTACTTTATGAGTAACAAATGCTTCCTCTTCTCCTATTCTTTCAAAATTTCCTTTTGCTAAAAGTGTTTCATTTTCCATATCTATTAATTGATATTTTAATGATGAACTTCCACAATTTACAACTAAAATTTTCATTCTAAAATTTCCTTTCTTAAAAAAATATATTATTTAGATACATCAAAACTTACTTTTAGTTATTTGATATATCCTGTTACAATATCTCTATAATTTAGTGATAATTCTAATCTATGTAATTCGTTCAGATCATTTCTAGTAAAAATTACAACTATTATAAGTAATATCATAGAAATGAAAACAAATAACAACTTATATGGTGAATGTGTTTTCATCAAATACATAAATAAAATAAATTGAAAAATTAGAAATATTATTACTGGTACTTTATTTATGAGATTATGTCCGCAACTACACATAAATAATGTATATGCAAATCCTAATAACAAATATTGTATTATTAATAAAATAATACAAACTATGCTTGTTTTATCTTTTTTATTTTTTTCCATATTCTTTTCCTTCATAAAAACTTTATTGTGCTTGAACAGCTGTAATTGCTATAACGCCTGCAACATCTTCTGCACTACATCCTCTTGATAAATCATTTACAGGTCTTGCAATACCTTGACAAAGTGGACCATAAGCTTCTGCTTTACCTAATCTTTGTGTTAATTTATACCCAATGTTTCCAGCATTTAAGTCTGGAAATATTAATGTATTAGCAGTTCCTGCTATATCACTATTTGGAGCTTTACTTTTTCCTACTTCTGGAACTATTGCTGCATCTAATTGTAATTCTCCATCAACTTTTACTTCTGGATATTTTTCTTTTACCATATTAGTCGCATCTATAACTTTTTGAGTAAGCTCAGATTTTGCACTTCCCATTGTAGAATAAGAAAGCATTGCAACTTTGGCTTCTTTTCCAACTAATTGTTCAAAACTTTTGCTTGAAGAATGAGCTATCTCAACTAATTCTTCAGCTGTTGGATTTTGATTTAACCCACAATCACCAAACACAAAAACTCCATTTTCTCCATATTCACAATCTGGAACAACCATTAAAAAGAAGGCTGATACTAGTTTTGTTCCAGGAGCAGTTTTTAAAATTTGAAGTGCTGGTCTTAAAGTATCTGATGTAGAATGAATTGCTCCTGAAACTAATCCATCAGCTTCTTCTAATTTAACCATCATCATACTAAAATAAACTTCATCTTTTACTAATTCTCTTGCTTTTTCTAGTGTCATGCCTTTTTCTTTTCTTAATTCATATAATTTATTTGCATATACTTCTGTTTTTTCAGATTTTAAAGGATTCACAATTTGGGCTTCATTAATATTTAATTTGTTTTCATTAGCTATTTTTCTAATAGAATCTTCATCTCCTACTAAAACAATATTAGCATACTTTTCTTGAATAGCTATTGCTGCTGCTTTAATAATTCTTAAATCTGATGCCTCTGGTAATACTATTGTTTTTATATTTTGTCTTGCTCTTTGTTTTATACTATCTATAAAGTTCATTTATTATTCCTCCTAATAAAATTCTCTCATGGTGTATTATATAAAATTATCCATTTAAAGTCAATGAAATTTTAGTGTTGTACCTAAATTCCAGGACTTGAATTTTATGTAAATTGGTGTTATAATAATTATGTTAACTTATTTTTAGAAAGGAGGTATTATGAATCCAAAAAAGATTACTTTTCAAAAATCTATTGAAATAGTAAAAAAGAAACTAGGTTCAAAAAGTCGTTCACCTATTGCATATTTATATTTAGATTTAACAAGATATAAAAGTTATATAAAGAAAATTCAATCACAAAATCCAGAATTATCTATAAAAGAATTGCAAGAAAAGATTTTAGATGACTTTCATTTAAAATTAACACCAAAAGTTTTTGAATCTGGATGTTCATTTGAAAATTATATGGATTTACGTTCTTGTAAATACTTGCAAACTCATTTTGCAGAATTTGATTACATATATGATCTTGTAAGTAAAGAAGATTATACACCTCCTATTACTAATGAGTGTTTTAGTGATTATCTTGAATCTTATGTATATTATTCAATTTATTCTGGAATTAAAGAAATTAATAAATATGCTCGTTATGCATTTAACTCTGATATGATTAATATAGCAAATGATTATCAAAATCATTTTAGCGATCCAGAAGTAAAATTTAAGCAATTAGAAAAATATATAAAATCAAAGTGTCGTAATAATATTGTTCAGCGTAATTTGATTAATTGTGCAAAAATTGATTGCTTTGGGCCAAAATATTTTTTAAGTGTAGATCAAAAAATTATTGAAAAAGAACTAAAAAATGATTTAACATCTTCTATTTTAGAATTAACTAGTACTTTAGATGAAATAGGTGCATATGAAAGAACTGAAAGTTTAAATGAGAAAAATCTACGAATATTTCAGTTTCCTGAATTTCAAACAAATTCTAATGGAAATAGTATGTATGTTCCACTATCTAATCTTTCAAATTATTTAGCTAATTTAAGTATAGATGATTTAATGATTCTTAATACATTTTGGCTAAATAGATATATTAAAGAAATTGATTCTTATGCTGATTGCATATCTGTAATAAATGAATGTAATCTATTAGAAGATCTTTTAGCACTAGATAAATTACCAGAAAATTTTGTCACAGCTGATGAATATAAATATATTTCCCAAAAGAAAACTTTATTAAGACCTTTTATAACAGATTATATTTTAAAACAAAAACCTTCTAGTCCAGAAAATTTAAAAGATAATGATTCTGATAAAAAATATATAACATTTTCATATGATGGTGCGAAAAAATATGTTTCTGGTGGAGATTTTGAGCAAGAATATTTTGATTATTTTTCAAAACATATAAAAAAGTCAAAAAATAATTCTTCTGATGATATTATTCTATATGCAAAGTTATTTAATCCATCAATTGCTGCATATTCACAAAAAACAGATTATTTAAGTGCATTAATTACTGATATAGAATCAAATCCAGAAATTATAAATGCTGGAATTATTCCAACATCATTTTCTAAAGATAAAACACATATAAATTTACCTCATTTAGTTGGAATAGGAATTGATACAAAATTAACATATCCTGTAAGAGAACATATTTCACTAAATTTTTTAAAAAGTTTTGTAGAATCATATACTGGATCTTCAAAAATTCCAATATATGAAGGAGCCCAAGATTTTAGTAATCCTTTTGGCTCTAATGAATCTTTTGTGTCTGCTCAACTTGTTTTACCATTTTCATCAAAACAAATAGAATTATTAAAAAGAAAAATAAAATTAAATGATTACTCACCATTTAATAAAAACTTTATACAACATATGTACTTTTTAGCAAATCCACAAAAAGTACCAGAAAGTTTCAGTACAAAAGAACCAGTATCTTCTAGTAGAAAAAAGAAAAAATTAACATTTGAAAGAAAATATGTAGATCTAAATACTGGACAAATATATATAAAATCAAAAGCAGGAATTTATGAAAAAGTAAACCCTATATTAGAGAAAGGAAATGATTATGATAGATAAAAATATTATAAATACAAAAATAAAGGAAAAGGATTATTCTAACTGTATATTTCTTTTATTTAATGAAATTAAAAATATTTTGATTGAAAAAATTAAAGAAAAAAATCCTAATTATGTATATATAACAATTGGGGATTTAAAAAATAAATCTTTAAAATATCTTTCTTCAGACTTAC
The DNA here is from genome assembly GCA_948517135.1 of uncultured Clostridia bacterium. Classification (GTDB taxonomy): domain Bacteria; phylum Bacillota; class Clostridia; order TANB77; family CAG-508; genus Scatovivens. Next base: position 6,179 of record CAORJJ010000058.1, read on the forward strand.
AAAGCTATGCAATTATATTATATACATTAGTTATAAATCCAGAAGAAGATGAATTATATACATTAAATTTATTATTTGAAATCTACAAAACTTTAATATAAAAAGAACTTTAAGGAATCTCCTTAAAGTTCTTTTTATAATTATCACAGTATTTTCTAACATCACAATCTACACAGTTTGGTTTTCTTGCATCACATGCATTTCTTCCATGCCATACAAATAAGTGATTTACATCATAATAATATTCTTTTGGAAAAACTTTCAATAAATCTTGTTCTATTTTTTCAGGCTCTGTTTGTTTTGAAAAACCCATTTTATTAGAAATTCTTTTAGCATGTGTATCTACTGCAATTCCTTGTGGATCATGAAATGCCTCAAGCATTATTACATTAGCACTTTTTCTACCAACTCCTGGTAATTTTTGAAGTTCTTCCATATTTTGTGGAACTATTCCATTAAATTCTTGTACTAACATTTGACTACAAGCTTTCATATTTTTTGCTTTATTTTTATAAAAACCACATGGATGTATAATTTCTTCTAAATCTTTAATATCTGCTTCTGCCATTTTTTCAGGTGTTCCATATTTTTCAAATAAATATGGTGTTGTTTTATTAACTCTTTCATCTGTACATTGAGCTGAAAGCATTACTGCTATTGTCATCTGAAAAGGTGTTTTAAAATCTAAACTACATGTTGCATCTGGATACATTTTTTTCATTGTTTCTATAATTTCTATTGCCTGTTTTTTTGTTTTCATAAATTACTCCATTTTATTCTTCATTTACAATTATATCTTTTTTTTCTTTTTTCTTTTCAAACATCCATTTCATTAAAGTTCCAAGTCCAAATAGTGCAAATAAGCCATTAATCAATGAAATAAATGGAATTAATGCAATTAATCTTGTTGCAGCATATACACCAATTGCAAATAAAATTGTAATTGCTTTATTTTCACATGATGTTTTTTCATAAATCATTTGACCTACTTTTAAAGATGCAACAGACATACTAATATATAAAGCAATAATATAAAGTACTATCATAAATAAACCTATTGGCACGCCAACTATTGTGAATAATAATGCAATTGATATTAATGGTACCAAAATTACAAAAAGTAATCCTTTAAAAATTCCCATTCCTATTACACTACCATAGTCTTCAGACTTCTCAATATCTTTATTTTTTACTATTAGGAATAATATTGCTATAATAATTGATGCTGTTACAATATTTATTAATACACGTTGAATTTCATCTGTTAAAATTTCTTCTTCAACTTCTTGATCAATTTCTTCTTTTTCTTTTTTTACTAGTTCTACATAATCTAATAAATCTGTTTTTCCTGTACATTCTCCTGTGTATACTACTTTACCTTTTCCAATATATTCAGCTGTTTGTGCAATTTCTAAAATATCAACAGCAGCATTTAACATACGATTTACATTTCCTTGTATATCTAACTTTTTAGCAATTACATCAAAATCAAATATTACATTGGAATTTTCAGCTAATGTTGCATTTTCTGCAAGTGCATATACTGTATTTACAGTGTTTGTTTCTATTTTAGCATCTCTTGCTATTACATATACACTTCCTGATATGCTTCCTTTTATTGTAACATCTTCTCCAATAACAAATACGTTTCCATTAATAGTTCCAGAATTAATATTTATATTTTCTCCTATTAAATAAATATTACCATTTACTGACTGTTCAACAGATATATTTTGTTCTATTAAAAATATATCTGTCTCTGCAATATTTTCAAAATTTAACATATCATTACTAATTGGCATAATTCCATCTTCAGTAGCAGAGTCACGAAGTTCTTTTAATGCTTTTTCAACCATTTCTTCATCTGCTACTTCATTTGTTAATGTATCCATTATTGAATTTGTTGCATAAGAAATATTTGATAATAACATTATTAAAATAATTGATATTATCATAGATAGTTTTAAAAATTTTTTCATAATTTTCTCCTTTACATTTTTATTTTTTGGACTGCTTCATTCATATTTTCTGATGAAATTAAATATTTACCAGCAACTAATATATTACTTCCAGCTTCTATTGCCTCTTTTGCAGTAATATCATTTATTCCACCATCAACTTCAATGTCTATATCAATATTATTTTCATCTACATATTTTTTTAATTGTTTAACTTTTTCTAGTGTTTCTGGAATTAATTTTTGACCACCTTTTCCTGGAACAACAGACATTACTAAAACCATGTGAACTAATTCTAAATAAGGTTTTATTTCTTCAATACTTGTATCTGGACTTATCGCAATTCCAACCCTTGTTCCCTCATTTTTTATAGTTCTAATTATTTTTTTAGTTCTTTCTTCAGTGCCTGTTACTTCTATATGAAATGTAAGTATTTCTGGTGATAACATTAAATATTCGTCTATAAAATTTTCAATATCTTCAACCATTAAATGAACATCTAAACCTAAGTTTGAAATATGCTTAATTGTTAATGCATAATCCTTCATTAATTCTACATTATTATTTTCAACAAATTTTCCGTCCATAACATCTATATGAAAATAATTTACTTTTGCAGTTTCTAAATTATAAAAATCACGTGTTGCATTATCTTTTTCTATATTCAGAACTGATGCAGATACTTCTATCATAATTAACTTATTCCTCCCATTTCTCTAAAATAGCTGAGGCATGTATATTCTTCATGCCTCACTATTTTTTGATATTAACTTACAGGTAACACTTGATCTCCTTTGCTGAAATCTACTGTATTTGTATATCTAGTAACTCCATTTATTTTTACTTTTACATTTTTAACTCCAGATGAAGTCCATTCTTGACTTATATCTGTTTTAGTCATAGGATAACTACTATTTAAAATAGTATCATCACCAACTTCTATTGTAACTGTTGCTTTTTCAATCTCTGGTGTTACAGTTGTTTGAATTGCATTTCCATATTCATCAACTCCTGGTTGAGTTTCTGGCTTTGGTTCTGTATATCCTGTTAAAGATTTTAAGTTTACATTAATTGTAACTTTTGCTCTTTTTGGTTGTTTATTTACTGTAATTGTAACAGTTTCACCTTCTTTTATAACTTTATTAGCATTTACATTTTGTGCTGTAACTATGCCATCTGATTTATTAGCATTTTCTTCATATTCTACTGATACTACTAGATTTAATCCTTTAAGCATATTTGTTGCTTCAGCTTCTGTTTTATTTATAACACTTGGAACAGTAACATCTTTAAATGCACTACCACTACTTACTGTAAGTTGTATAGTTGTTGCAGCAGTAATTTCTTCTCCACCTTCTGGATCTGATTCTATTACTATACCTGCTTCTACTGTTTCACTATTTTCTTCAATAATTTCATATTTTAACTCTAATTCATCTAGTTCTTTTTTAACATCATCTATTTTTTTACCTTTTATTCTTTTTGGAAGTGTTACTATTTTTTGTCCTTTACTTACTGTTAATGTTATTGCTTGTGTTACATTATATTTGAAATTTGTTTTTGATTCTGGATTTTGAGAAATTACATATCCTTCTTCAACTTCATCATTATATTCTTCTTCAATTGTGATATTTTCAAATCCTGCATCATTTAACATTTTTACAGCTTCGTCTTTTTTCAAACTTTTACCATTATTAACACTTGAAACATTAGGCATTTCTTCTTGAGGAGTTCTTGAACCATTTAAAATTGCTATTGTTCCATACATTGCTCCTACAAATAAAATAATTAATGCAAGTATTACTGTAACTGGTTTTGCCCATTTATGTTTTTTATAAAATTCTTTAACTTTATTTTCTTTTTTATTACTAGATGTATTCTCATTTACTTTTGGTGCTTTTCTATCATTATTTTTTTCCATCTCTAATTCATATAAAGTTGGAATTTTTTGTGTTGGAGAATCATCTGATCTTGTAGCTAGTTCAACAAAATCTTCATTTGGTTTTTTTAATGCTAATGATAAATCTCTAAGCATTTCTGTTGCATTTTGATATCTTAAATTTGGATCTTTTTGCATTGCTTTTAAAATAATTCTATTAATACTTATTGGAATGTTTTCATTGTATTTTATTGGATCTACTGGTTCTTCTTGAACTTGTTTTAATGCAACTGATACTGGTGTATCTGCATCAAATGGAACTTTTCCTGTAAGCATTTCATACATTACTATCCCTAGTGAATATAAATCTGATTTAGCATCTGTATAACCACCTCTTGCATGTTCTGGTGAAAAATAGTGTACTGAGCCAATTGTTGTTCCAAATGCTGTAATTGTTGAATTTGAAACAGCCTTAGCTATACCAAAATCTGTTACTTTAGCAATTCCATCTTCTGTTATTATAATATTGTGTGGTTTTATATCTCTATGTATAATATTATTTTTATGTGCTGTTTCTAATGCAGAAGCAATTTGAATTGCAATATTTACAGACCATTTCCAAGATAATATTCCATCTTCATTAATTATTTCTTTTAAAGTTTTTCCTTGAATTAGTTCCATAACAATGTAATATAAATTATCTTCATTACATACATCATATATTTGAACTATATTAGGATGTGCAAGACTTGCTGCTGACTGAGCTTCTGTATTAAATTTTTTAATAAATTCACTATCTGTTGTAAATTCATCTTTAAGAATTTTGATAGCAACATATCTATTTAATACATGACATTTCGCCTTGTATACAGTTGCCATTCCACCATTACCAATTTTTTCTAACACTTCATATCTGTTATTTAACATTTTTCCTATAAGATTCATAACTTTTATCTCTCCTCATCACTGACATCGATATTATCAACTATAATTGTTGTTATATTGTCATAACCACCAAGATTATTTGCATTTTCTATTAATGCTTCTTCTGGATTATTAGGATTATTTAATAATAGACTGTAAATTTCACTTTCTCTAAGCATATTTGTTAAGCCATCTGAACACATAAGTAATATATCATCTTTTAAAAAGCCTTTACACAACACATCTGGTTCAACTAAAGCACTACATCCTAAAGCCTTCATTAACATATTCTTTTTTGGATGATTATAAGCCTCTTCTTTTGTTATTGTTCCTTCTTTAAGTAGTTTCTCAACATAACTATGATCTGTTGTGAGTCTCCTCATAATGTTTTTTCTAATTCTGTATACTCTACTATCACCAACATGACCAATAAATACTTTATTATTATATATTAAACATGCATCTAATGTAGTTCCCATATCATGAAGTTCTGGATCTTCTTGTGCTTTTTCATAAACTATCATATTAGCATATTCTATTGCGTCTTTTACTAATTTTGAAAGACTTTCTCTATCTTTTTTAGTTTTCTTGAAATTATTGAATATAAAGTTTCTTACATTTGCTACTGCTAAAGAACTTGCAATTTCTCCACCTTTATATCCTCCCATTCCATCTGCTAAAATGTATAATTTAATTTCATCTTTTTCTAAATCTGATATATAGTAACTATCTTGATTCATTTCTCTAGCTTTTCCAATATCAGATTTGGCTAATATCCTCATCTTATCACCTCTACTTACTTAAGATTTTGTTTTCTTAATTGACCACACGCTGCTGATATATCTGATCCTAATTCTCTTCTAATTGTTGCAACTATTCCATGATCATTTAGGTAATCTCTAAATTTAATTATATTTTCATTTGTACTTTTAGTATATTTTCCATCTTCAATTTTATTTATTGGAATTAAATTTACATGTGCAAGCATACCTTTTAACAATTTTACCAATTCTTTAGCATCATTTAAGTTATCATTATTATCCTTTGCTAAAGCATATTCAAAAGAAATTCTTTTATTAGTTTTTGCTATATAATATTTACAAGCTTCCATTAATTCTTCAATTGGATATGCATTATTAATTGGCATCATTGAACTTCTAGTTTTATTATTACTGCTATGTAAAGATACTGATAATGTGCATTGCATATGTTTATCTGCTAGTTCATATATTTTAGGAACAATTCCACTTGTTGAAATACTAATATGTCTTGCTCCTATATTTAAACCTTTTGGATTATTTATTATTTTGATAGCTTCCATTACATTTTCAAAATTATCTAATGGTTCTCCAATTCCCATAAATACTATATTTGAAATTTTTATATCACTATCTTTTTCAATTGCTAATAATTGTTCAATTATTTCTCCTGCTTCTAGACTTCTAGCAAATGGTATTCCTGTTGATGCACAAAATTTGCATCCCATTTTACATCCTATTTGACTTGATACACATATAGTATAACCATGATGATATTGCATTAACACACTTTCTAATAAATTTCCTTCACCATCTTGTACATCAAACAAATACTTTTTGGTTCCATCAATAGATTCTAATTTATGAACAATTTTAAAATTTCCAAGTATATAGTTTTCATCAAGTTTTTTTCGTAATTCTAATGATAAATTAGTCATCTCATCAAAAGAATTTACTTTATCTTGATATAGCCATTTAAAAATTTGTTCTGCTCTAAATGGCTTTTCTCCTATTTGTTTTAGCTCTTCTTTTAAATTATCTAAATCGTAATTTTTTATATTCTTTTTCAAAGACTTCCTCCAATTTATATATGGTTTTGTTATATCATATAATACTTTTTTTTACAATATATTTTGTAACTTTTTTGTGAACAAGAAAAGCCAACGGAACTTTCCGCTGGCTCTCTTTTTTAAATCCTTTGTTCAATCAAATCCGTATTTTCTTCCAGACATCTTTGTATGATTTGCATATCAGGTTCAAAGCCATCAAAGGCAATTGTAATTTGGGCGTTGTTAAAACTCAGCATTTGTCCTGTAAAATCATCAGGCAGTTTGTTTTTGGTAAATTGAACTTGCATTTGGATTTCATATTCCTCATATTCAAAATTCAATTCACCCTCACCAAACTCGCCATCATACAAATCCATCTGCGGAGAATTATCAAAATTATACTGAATATTATAATAATAAATATCATACATTCCATTATTATATATTCCAACTATAACTTCATCTGTTATACGCCCTGCAAAATCATAAGTATCGATATCTAAAATGATCCGTCCCTGATTAAAAAGTTTATCCTCCATGCGGAGGCAAACGTTTACAACTGCAACATTTTTTACTCCAATTTTAGGATACTCATCCATCTTTCTGTACCTCCATAAGTTGTTATTTGCTATTTATATATTAACATAATTAGTTTAAAATTACAACTAGTATATCCTATTTATGGAATATTTTTCTAACTGGAATCTCTATAATTAATTCTATTTTTCTACAAATATTTAATATATGAAATATAATTATTTGTATTGAATTTATTTTATTA
>CAORJJ010000059.1 GCA_948517135.1 uncultured Clostridia bacterium
TTTTTATATAAAAATAGTTGGAGTTTTTTATCACCCCAACTAAAATTATAGAACCTTAAATATTAAAATATTAGTTAGTATATATGTGAAGGAGTATATTATGCCAGAGGAATTTAAGTGTTATTTTTGGGATACAGAATTTGATAAATTAGACTTAAAGAAAATATGAAATATATTATTTCCAGATTATTAACTGAAGGAGATATGAATGCTTTTAACTGGATAAAACAACATTATACTAGAGATGAAATTATAGAAACAGCAAAAACAAGTAGAAGATTTAATCCATTAACAGCAAATTTCTTAAAGTATTATTATAATTTAAAGGAAGAAGAAATGATTTATTATATAAATATAAAAAATATGAATTATGTATATTACTAATGAGAAGGCAAGAGTTTTTGAAAGTGATAATGCAACATTTTGGGCTATTATAGATAAATCTAAATTAAAAAATAATGTTGATGTAATAATAGAACATTAGCAAAAGATGGCGAGAGCCATCTTTTTGTTTTTTAAAAATATTGACTAAAAAAATCCTTAAACTTATAATTAATAATTATAAGGAGGAAATTTTAAATGAGTAAAGTTATTATTGTTACAGGAGCAAGTAGAGGAATTGGAAGAAATATAGCATATAACTTGTCTGTAAACGGATATACAGTTATTGCTAATTATAATAATTCAGAAATTGAAGCTATAAAATTAAAAAATGAATTAAAAGAACAAGGCATTGAAATAGATATATTTAAAGCAAATGTTTCAAAATCACATGAAGCAAGAAAATTAATTAACTATACAATAGAAAAATATGGAAGAATAGATGTTTTAATTAATAATGCAGGAATAGCACAAGAAAAATTATTTACAGATATAACAGAAGAAGATTTTGATAAAATGATGAAAACAAATTTATATTCTATATTCTATACAACTCAAGAAGCTGTTAAATATATGCTTAGAGATCATAGTGGTTCTATAATTAATATATCATCAATATATGCATTAACAGGAGGGGCATGTGAAGTGCATTATTCAATGGCAAAAGCAGGAGTAGATGGAATGACAAAATCTCTTGCAAAAGAATTAGGTCCATCAAACATAAGAGTAAACTCAATAGCACCAGGTGCAATTGATACAGATATGAATAAAGATTTATCAGAAGATGATTGGAAAGAAGTAATAAAAGAAACACCACTTGGTAGAAAAGGTTATCCAATAGATATTACAAGATGTGTTAAATGGCTTGTTGAAGATGAATTTACAACAGGACAGGTAATATCACCAAATGGAGGGTTAGTAATAGTATAAAGCTAATTAGGCAGAGAATCTTTTAGTTTTATTGAACTATTATGTAAAGTGTAATTTTAAGAGTTGGAGCGTTTTTGGCTACTACATTTGGGATTTTCATAATTCTGAAGCTATTGACTTTTCTTATTCCTGGAGAAACTTCAGGAAATATTAAAGAATTGAATGCACTAATATTTATAGTATCATTTTTGATAGCAATACCATTTACTTGCTGGATAAGTGATATTAGAAGAGCATTGAAAATTGCTGATGAAAAGAAAATAACTTTAGAAAAAGCTTGGCAAGCAGTAAAAATCGAGAATATGAGTAATGACTTATATTAAACCGTAAAATACAATATCCAATTATAATAATACCATGAAAATGCAGAGCCTGAAGTTTGGGCTCTGTTTTTGTTGTTTAATGCTTTATCTAAAATAATACTTTCCTATGTAAAAAAGCTCGCTTTCAAGCGAGCTTTTTGATATTATTCATTTTCTTCAGTTTTTTTCCAATAATTTCCTGTAAGTAATTTTGGAATAGAAATTAGTAATTTATAGATTGCAAGTTTAACTTTTTTTGACCATATATATGTTTTGCGAAGACGCCTTGAAGGTTTATTTTCATCTATGACAATTAATGACATTTCAGGATGCTCTATTGTGAATATATAATTTTCTTCATTATTATTATCCCATTCATCATTTTCATTTTTTACACAGAAATTAAAAGTTCCTTTATCTAATAATTCAACTTCTATTTGAAATCCAAGTTCTGTTTTTACCATTTCTACATCAGTAGAATTTTCCCAATCAGCACCAAATCCATAACGAATAAAGACCTGTTTTGAATGATCTTGAAAAAACTTACCTGTATAAGAAATTTTTACAGTATTACCAGCTGTTAATCTATCAGTATTAAAAAATATATTTTTTACAAGCTCCATAAATTCCTCCTTATATGTATACTCTACCAATAATTTGGAATTTGTCTTTAGAGTTAACAGTAATATCTTTTACATCTTTATTGTCTGCTCTTAATACAAATTTATCTTTTTTGTACATTAATCTTCTAATCAAATATTCATCATTTAATTTAAAAAGTCCAATTGCTTTATTGTCAATAATTCCATTAATTTCTATGTAAGCATAATTATCCTCTTTAAACATTGGTGCCATTGCATTATCTGGTATTTTATATGCAAAAGAAGCATTGGCAAAATCTGCTGGACAAGTAATATATTCGTCTATTTTAGAAATTGCAGGTATTTTATTATATGTTAGATGATCAATATAATTATATTCTAATTGCTCGTCTGACAATTCTTTATCGTATGTACATAATAATTCTTGGTATGGTATATTTAAAGCTGTGCAAATCTCTTTTAATGCTTTATGACTAGGATTTCTTTCACCTTTTTCAATGTGAGTTAAATGCCCAATATTGATTTTTGTTTGATTTGCAAGCTGAGTTTTTGTAATTCCTTTTTCTTTTCTGATTTTTGAAATCATATTTCCAATCATTTTTTAAGTTACCTCACTTATAAAATCTTTTGTAAAATCTTACAAAGTTTTGAATATAATATATCATAAATTTGCAGATTCATTGTAATTATATCTAATATTTTTTTTATTGTCCATAGGTAAAAAAAATATTGCAGAAAAAAACAACATGTGATAATATTATTTTTGATATTATTTAAGAAGGGAGCTTAAAATGTCTTCAGCAAAAAAGAAAAAAGCGAATAAAAAGAAGAATTCACAAAAGAAAAATAACACAAATAGTGTTAAACAAAATGAAGTAAAAAAAGTAGAAGAAGTTAAATGTGAAGAAGTTGCAAAAAAAGAGATAGATAAAAAAGAACTTCCAGAAAAAACGGAAGAAAAACAAGCTTCCCAAAAGGATCAAGAAGTAGATAAGCAAGAAAAAAAGAAAGAACCAAAAACAGAAATTAAAAGTGAAAGTAAAGAACTAACTATTATAGAATCTAAAGACGAAAAACCAGAATATGTTCAAGAAATGTTACGAAAGAAAAAAAGAAAGACTATAATTTTTGTTTTGATAGTAATTTCAATTTTTTTAGTTGTAGCATTTTCAACAGTTTTTGCACTATTAAACATAAACAATACTAAAATTGCAAAAGGAGTTTCTATAAAAAATATTGAATTTTCAGATTTAACAATAGATGATGCTCGTAAAAATCTAAATGAAATTTTAGAAAAACAACTTATTGCCGAACTTAATATAAAATATAATGATGAATATAGTATTACATTATCACCAGCACAAATTGAATTTAAGTATAATGTAGAAGATGCATTAAATAAAGCATATAGAATTGGTAGAAGTGATAATATAATTTTAGATAATTATACATTACTTGCAACAGCATTGTTTGGAAATGAAATAGAAATTGATTATACATATAATGAAGAGTTTTTAAATGCATTTATAGATGATTTTAATTCAAAATTACCTGGATTAGTTCAAGAACCAAGTTACTATATAGAAGATGCAAAACTTATTGTTGAGTCAGGAAAAGATGGAATTGAAATTGAAAAGGATAAGTTAAAAAAGCAAATATTAGATAGTATTTCAAATAGAAAATTAAATAATTTAAGTGAAAATTATAGTCAAGTAGTAATGGTTTCTACTAAAAAAGCAAAAGCTAGTAAGATTGATATGGATAAGGTTTATTCTGAAATACATACAGAACCACAAGATGCATATTTTGAGTTAGATCCTTATAAAATTTATCCAGATGTAGATGGTGTGGATTTACAAATTAGTTTAGACGAAGCAAGAAATAAAATAACAGGAAATGAAGAAAGATATGAGTTTGATTTAAAAATAACAAAAGCTCAAAAAACAATAAAAGATTTGGGTACAGAGGCATTTCCTTATGTAGTCTCTTCTTTTTCAACTAGATATGATGCAAGTAATACAAATAGAAGTACAAATTTAAGAATTGCAGCTGAAAAGATAAATGGTACAGTGTTACTTCCTGGAGAAGTTTTTTCATATAATAAGACTGTTGGAAAAAGAACTGTTGAAGAAGGATATAAAGATGCTAAAATTTATGCTGATGGTGGTGTAGTTGATGGTTTAGCAGGAGGGATATGCCAAATATCTTCAACATTATATAATGCAGTACTTTTAGCTAACCTTGAAATTGTAGAAAGAAGAAATCATTCATTTACAACATCATATGTCGCAGCAGGTAGAGATGCAACAGTTGTATGGGGAACAATAGATTTCCAATTTAAGAATTCAAGAACTTATCCAATAAAAATTGAAGCATCAGTAAAAAATGGTATTGCAGAGTTTAAGATTCACGGAATGCAAGAACAACAAGAATATGAAATAAATATTCTTCCAAGAACAACTGCATCAATTCCATATGCAACTACTTATGTGGATGATCCAATGCTTGCTCCTGGTCAACAAGTAATTAGTCAGGCAGGACATCTAGGATATAAAGTTACAACAACTTTAGTGAAAAAGTTAAATGGTGTAGAAGTCTCTAGAGAGATTCTTTCAAATGATACATATCAACCAATGAAAGCAATAATAAGAAGAGGTCCTGTTGTTGCTCCTGCACCAGAGTCAGTTCAATAAAAGGTAAAAAAAACGTATAGAAAATTTCTATACGTTTTTTGTTAATATTTTATTCCTCTGTTGTTTTTTCTGGATTAATATTTCCATCTAATTCTTTTCTTAATAAGTTATAGAATGCAACTTGTATAGCAAAAGCATAAGGCACTAATGCCACAGTAGCAATAATTACTAATATAGAACCTAAAATTGCTATAATAATTGAATTTAAGAATACAGAAATAAGAGAAATTAATATGTATAGTACTACAATAATTGTAACAAGATATAAAGAAAGTAAGAAATATTTTCCTCTATAACCTTTCATCATTCTAGCACTTTCATTAACAATTTCTTTTCCAGTAAGTTCTGGATTGTCATATAATATGTAACTTGTTAAAGCATATAAAAGGGATTTAATAATGTAAAACACTGTTGCTACTATTGCTAAAAACAATGCAATTATATTAAATGTTCCAAGATAAGAAGGAACTTCGCCATCTGAAAAACTAAGGAATATTCTAACAATACCAGGAACAATACAAGCAATATAAGCTATTATCATTAAAACTGCTGGTAGAAGTAATTTTAATACAGTTCTTCCAAAAACTGCCCATACTTTTTTAAATGATTTCATACCATCATTAACGAAATCAAATGAAGAAATACTTTCTCCACGAGAAACTTTTATAAATGAAGCAATTACTCCATAAGATAGTGGAACAGTAATAGCATAAATTGCAATTGAAAAAATTAATTTTAGAATTGTTGATCCAAATTGATTAGCAATTCCTGTAAGAATACTAGCAACTAAACCTTCTAAAAAAACTATACCAAGAAGAGTCCAAAAATGTCCTTTTAAATATCCCATAGTTTCATTATGTAAGTCTTTTATCTTCATATTTACCTCCAAATTAAATATATTTTAAATTAATAATTAATATATTAATTCAATTATATTATACTTCTACTATAAATATAAAACAATAATGTTTTGAATAAAAGTGTAAATTTTGGAAATATATATTAAAAAGGAGTTTTTGATGTGTATTACGAAAATAAAAAAGATAGAAATAAAAGTAAGTTTGCAGTAATAATTTTTTTAAGTTTAATTGTAATTTTACTTTGTATTGTAATTATAAAACTTGATTATTCAAAAGAGGATAGTGTTACCATTTCAAGTGAATATGAAGCGAGCAAATTATCCACAAATAATGAAGAGAATATGGAAAAGGAACCTCAAAAAATAGTAGAAGATGTAGTAAAATGTGTTGTTGGAATTTCAAAATTAGAGCAAAGTGGAAATTCTATATTTTTAGCAGATGTTCAGCAAAAGCTAGGATTGGGTAGTGGTGTTATATTATCTGAAAATGGATATATATTAACAAATCAACATGTAGCTGGAAATAAATATGGAAATTGCTATGTAACACTTGAAGATGGAACAACACATAATGGGACAGTTGTATGGGCTGATATAAACTTAGATTTAGCAATTGTTAAAATAAGTGGAATAAAATTAAATTATATAAACTTAGGAGATTCAGATAATATATATTTAGCAGAAGATGTATATGCAATTGGAAATCCTATTGGAATAGAGTTTCAAAGAACTGTTACAAAAGGAATAGTAAGTGGAATAAATAGGACAATAAAACTTGTAGATACTGAAAATTATATGGAAGATTTAATTCAAACAGATGCAACTATAAATGAAGGAAATAGTGGTGGTCCATTAATTAATAGAAACGGAGAATTAATTGGAATAAATACAGTAAAGATAAGTGATGCAGAGGGAATTGGATTTGCTGTTCCTATTAATATTATAAAACCAATATTAGAAAAACTTATGTCAAATGGAAAATTTGAAGAGGCTTATTTAGGAATATATGGATATGATAAAGAAGTTATACCATACTTAAATTCAAACTTAAATATAACATCAGGAGTTTATATAGCTACAATATTACCAGATGGACCATTATTTAATAAGGAAATTATAGTAAGTGATATTATTTCAAAAATTGATGATACAGAAATAAACAAAATGAATGATTTAAGAGAATATATTTATACAAAGTCACCTGGAGATAAGGTAAACTTAAAAATAAAAAGAGGAAATCAAGAAATAGAAAAGGAAATTACATTAGGATATAAAAATTAAAAAAGTGTGAGTTTTAAAGCTCACACTTTTAATTTTTTACTTAATAAATTTTTTTGGTGATTTCAAATATGTTTGTACACGTATATATTTATAAACTGTTCTTTTGTTAGATATATGATTTTTGTAAATATGTTTTTTATTAGCAAATGATTTCTTTGAATTTTTATTTAATTTAACTTTACTGATTTTTACTTTCTTTTTTAAATCATCAAATTCTTCTTGTAGTTTTATTATCAAGTCACTAATTTCTTTGTCGAATACTTCAGAATCAAGAGGTACAAGAGCTTCATTTTTAAAGTAAGTAAATACCATATTATTAACTTCAGATTTTAAAATTATAGAAAAATTATTTTTTAAAAGAAATTCATTATGTTTAAAAACTAAGTTCTTCAAATAAATCACCTCCTAAAAAGATAATCTATTAATAAAATTATATCATATTTTTTAAAAGAAATAAAGGTTTGTAAAAAGTTGCTAAATATGTAAACTTATAGTATAATATTATATATAAAAAGGCAGGAGGAATGTTACATGAAAAAAATTGTGAAAGAAACTGGAAGTATTAGATTTACTGGAAATGCTGGAATTGATTGTATATGCTTTAAAGCACATAGAACTAATGGAGGTTTTTCATTACTTCGGAACAGTATAGCTGTATATATGAATGAGAAAGGAGAGATTTTTTTCAAAGGGGAAGAAGCAGCTAAAGAAGAACGGGAAAAAGTTAATTATACTCTAACATCAATAGAAGAAAAATATAAAACATTCTTTAAAAAGGCAACAACAATTGCACTCATTATGTCAATAATAATAGGATTTATAGACATAAATTTAGTAAGAATTATATCTGCTATTTTTTTGCTTATGTTGGCATTATATTTTCATCCTTCAATATTAGTACTATTTATTGAGAGAATTAGAGGAAACAAAGATGTTTTAAGAATAACGAGGTTTCATGCTGCTGAACATGCATCGATAAATGCATATAGTGATTTAAAGAGAGTGCCAACTTTGGAAGAAGTCCGAAATTATTCGAATTATTCATATGATTGTGGTTCATTAGAGCAAATAAAGACTCTTACATTAATGTTCCTGATTGCAATTTTTAGATTAATACCAAGTCTAATAGTATATATGATAGTAATAGCAATAGTTACTTTGGTATTTATATATATTCCTGATGATAAATTCTTTTTTTTGCAGTTTCTTGTAACGTCAAATCCCACTGATTGCGAATATAAAGTAGCAATTGAAGGGATTGGATATGCATTAAAAGGATTAGAGACTATGGAATCTGGAACAGAGTTAAGCTATTCAGATAAAATTAGAATTTTTTCTGATTTATTGCAAGGAGGCCATAAGTTTTCAGAAGATGTATGTAAGTACTGTTCTAATTATAAAGCTTGCAAGAAGCTTATGACAGGTAACATTCAGAATAAGAAATAATTTTCTAAAGGAAAAGGCGCGAAAGCGTCTTTTTTCCATATTGTAACTGGAACAAAATAAGTATTAATGATAAAATAATAATGTGTTCATATTCAGTTCATTTTCTTATGATAATAGATATAAAAAGGAGGGATTTTTGTGGAATATTTAGATAAAATGTTGAAAAAGACAGGATATATTTCAATAATTGAATCCATAATATTTATTATATTAGGTGGAATATTAATATGGAAAGCAGAAGCTGCAATAAAAATTATTTCAATAATACTTGGTTTAATTTTTATAATAATGGGAGTTGGAAAAATTATTGGACACTTTTCTATAAATAAAAAGTTTATAGAATTTTATGATTATGAATTGATATATGGTTTAATGGCAGTAGTATTTGGTTTTATAATAATTTATTATAGCAGTACAATTGAAACAATATTAAGAATAATAGTTGGAATTTGGATAATTTATAGTTCATTTGTAAAACTTACATTATCTTTAAAAATAAAACAAGTAGAATCAAATGCATGGATATATAGTGTAATTCTTTCAGTAGTAATGTTTATTTGTGGAATATATATAATATTAAATGAAGGTACAATAATAGCAACAGTTGGAGTAATAATGATTATATATTCAATTATAGATATAATAGAAGATCTTATATGTATAAAGAATATTAAAGAAATTCTTTAATATTATATAAAAAAGGATATGAAAAAATGGTGTAGGAAATGATGTTTTTTGCAAAGCCAGGAATATATGAAGCCTGTGGAATATTTAGTAAAGGTCATATAGTACTTTTTACATTTATGATAATAGGTATTTGGATAGCCTTATATTATACAAATAAAAAAAGTAAAGATGAAGTACAACAAATAATAAAAAATTGTACTATCTTTTTGTGGATTTTAGAAATTATAAAAATCTTATTTAATATAGTAATTGGGAATATAAATAATCCTAATTCATATATACCATTGTACTATTGTAGTTTGATATTATATGCTGGATTATTTAGTAGTTTTAGTAAAGGAATGTTAAAAAGAGTTGGTGACATATTTATTGCCACAGGAGGTATTGTTGCAGGGATATGGTTTACACTTGCTCCACTAACTTCACTTACAGTATATCCAGTATTTCATTATATAAGTATTCAAAGTTTTATACTACATGGAACAATGATATACCTTGGATTATTAGTAAATATTACACATTATGTAGAATACGATAAAAAAGATTTTAAATACTATTTTTGGTTAATAATTGCAATAGGAATTTTAGCATATATAGTAAATTTAATATTAGATACGAATTTAATGTTTATATCTAAGAATTATCCAGGTACTCCAATTGAGGTTTTATATAATTTTTTGGGTAAATTATATCCATATATTGCAATATTAAGTCAAGCAATTATACCGTTTTTTGTAATATTAGAATTAAAAGAAAATATTAGTTTTAGTAGAGTAATCAAAAAAATACAAAGTGTAACAGAAGAAAGAGTGAATTCAGTAGATTAGGAGAAGCAATATGTTTAAAATTTTAGTTGTAGAAGATAATAAAAATTTAAGAAAATTAATGATTACATACTTAAAAAGAAATAATTATGAGACTTTTGAAGCAGAAGATGGAGAAATTGCATTAGATGTGTTAGAAAAAAATCATATAGATTTAATAATTACAGATATAATGATGCCCAATATGGATGGTTATGAGCTTACAAGTGAACTTAGGCAAGCCAATTATATGATTCCAATTTTGATGGTAACAGCAAAAGAAAGTATTGATGATAAAAGGCAAGGTTTTTTACTTGGAGTAGATGATTACATGGTAAAGCCAATAGATATGGATGAAATGATATTAAGAGTTGGAGTTTTACTTAGAAGAGCTAATATAGTAAATCAAAGAAAATTAAAAGTAAAAGATATTATACTATCTTATGATGAATATACTTTAAGTAAGGGGAAAGATGTATATCAAGTACCACAAAAAGAATTTCAAGTTTTATATAAGTTACTTAGTTATCCAAATAAAATTTTTACAAGACAAGAACTTATTGATGAAATTTGGGGATTAGAGAGTGATTCAGAACAAAGAACAGTAGATGTACATATAAAAAGATTAAGAGAAAAGTTTGATAAATATGATGAATTTAAAATAGTAACAATAAGAGGAATAGGATATAAAGCAACAATTAATGAATAGAAGAGGGATAAAATGAAATTAAGAAAGTCACTTTATGTACATATAATTTTAAGTTTTGGGATTATACTATTATTTTTATTTTTAGTTGCAAATATGTATTTTGGACATATAAGAGAATATATAATAACAACACTTGCAAATCAAAATGTAATTGGGACAGATATTCAAAGTAGAAGAGAAATAATAGGAAAAGCATTTTCGGGATTAAATGAAACACTAGCAATTTCTGTTATATTTGGACTTGTAATTATTTTAGTAGTTGTAGAATACATTATAAAACCAATTAGGCAAATTACAAATGCTACAAAGCAAGTTGCCAAAGGTGATTTTAATGTAAATTTAGAATTGAAAAGAAAAGACGAAATAGGCGAACTTGCTGAAAACTTTAATAAGATGGTTAAAGAATTAAAGAATAATGAATATTTGAGTAAAGAGTTTATGAGTAATGTTTCACATGAATTTAAAACTCCAATAGCATCTATACAAGGATTTGCAAAGCTTTTAAAAGATGATAAAACAACAGAAGAAGAAAAAATAGAATATCTAGATATAATTATAGAAGAGACTGAACGTTTAGCGAATTTATCTAATAATATACAGAAATTATCAAGGTTAGAGAATAAAGATATAGTTAAATTAGAAGATGAAATAATACTAGATGAGCAAATTCGAAAATGTATATTAATGTTTAATCAAAAATTGGATGAGAAAAATATTAATATAACAATGGATGAAAAGAATTTGAAAGTTATATCAAATGAAGAATTATTGCAACAAGTTTGGATAAATTTAATAAATAATGCTATAAAATATACTCCAGAAGATGGTCTGATAGAAGTTAAGTTAGAAGAAAAGGAGAAGTATGTTATAGTTGAAATAAAAGATAGTGGAATAGGAATTGATGAGAAAAAGCAGAAAAGAATTTTTGAAAAATTTTATCAAGTAGATAGTTCACATGCAACAGAAGGAAATGGACTTGGACTTGCAATAGTAAAGAAAATAGTAGAATTACATGGTGGTACTATTTCTGTTGAAAGTAAAGTAGGGAAAGGAAGTTCATTTAAAGTAAACTTGCCTAAAAATAATAAGACATAGAATTGAAATAAAAATATAGAATAAAAAAGAAAAGAGCCAAGGCAGTATACCTTGGCTTTTCTTAAAGAATGTTAGCTTGATTTTCAGTATATGAGTTATTAATACATTATTGAAGAGCTTATATCATAGCCTTTAAGCAGTTCTCTGCCATTAAGCTCAGAAAGCTCAATCAAACAGCAGATTTTTACAACCTCTCCGCCTAAACGTTCAACAAGGTTGATAATAGCTTGAAGAGTACCACCAGTAGCAAGTAAGTCATCAACAATGACAACACGTTGCCCTGCCTTGATAGCATCCTTGTGAATCTCGATTGTTGCTGTTCCATACTCAAGCTCATATGTTTCTGAGATAGTTTCGTAAGGCAATTTGCCTTTCTTTCTAACTGGAACAAAAGCGGTTCTAGTGTTGAAAGCTATTGGAACACCAAAGATGAATCCTCTTGACTCAGGAGCAACGACTATGTCGAAGTCCAAGTCAACCAAGGATTTTTGCATATCTGTTATAGCCAGACGTAAGCCCGTAGGATCCTGAAGAACTGTGGTGATGTCTTTGAACTGGACACCTTCTTTTGGAAAGTTGGGGATGTTTCTTACATAATCTTTTAATTCCATATGTTACCTCCAATATTTTTGTTTGATATCTATCTCAAGCATAACATTCCTTATAAAATATTTCAATGTTCTTTGTAACTATTTTAGTATAGCATAACATTATGTAAATTGCAACTGAGAGGATTTTTTAAAGTACAAGTTGAATTAGAAATATTGTATATGATATAATTATTATATTATAGATTTGGGAGAAAAATATGTATAATGAGGTAAAGCAGAGTTACACATATGAATTAAATAAAAAGTTTGAAGAAAATAAAGAAAAACTAATAGAATCTTTTATTGAATATTATGGAAAAGAATTTGAAGATAGAATAATGAATATATATTCAGATACTAATATAGTATATTATGTTGGTCAAAATATTACTGACCTAGTAAATACTTATAATATTTTTGAATATGAATTAACTGATCAAGAGAAAAAGATATTAGAAATGGAAAGAGGATTATCAGAAAGTTCAGGTTTAACAGAAGAACAGAAAAATCAAATTAGATATTTAGGGAGTAATAAAATCAATACTTTTACTGACGAAGAGCTTGAACAAATAACAAACACTTTAATAACAGTTACAAAAACTAATACGCCCAAAAAAATGTTATGGAGATATAAGGGGAAAACAAATAGATTTATATTTTTGCCAGCCTATATATGGGAAGATTCAATGATAATTCATGAAATGAATCATAATGTAACAAGTGATGTTTTATTTATTGTAGAAACTGAAGATGAAGAAAGAGATATTTCAATAAGTGGATTAAATATAGATGGAACTAAAAATTCAGAAAATGAACGAATTATAGAAGAACTTATAAATGAAAAGTCTACAATTGAAATAACAGATATATTTCATTCAAAAGGTGGAACATATGTTGAAAAGAGTGCAAGAAAAAATATTGTAGGTGAAAGCTCATATAGAAAAAGTTTTTATTTAATTGATAAATTTTATAATCAATTTAAAGATGAAATAAAGAATGCTAGAATTACAGGAAGTAAAAATCTATTACTAGAAACT
>CAORJJ010000060.1:0-2282 GCA_948517135.1 uncultured Clostridia bacterium
TTATTATTAAAAATAAAAATATTATTATTCCTATAATTGTATATGAGATTTTTGGTAATAAATTCATTACTCTTTTTGTTTCATTTTCAATTTCCACATCTAAATATTCAATAACTTTTTCTAAGTTTATATCTGACTTTGATGTTGTTCCTTTTTTTAACATTTCTAAAATAATAGGATTTAGAATTTTGTTATTTTCAAAAGGAGTTAACCATGATTTTCCAATATAAACATTACTTATTGAATTCTCAATAAGACCTATCATATATGTATTATCTAGAACATTCTTACTTACTTCTATTGCATCTTGAAATCTTATTTTATTTTTTATACTTATATTTAAACAATTTATAAATCTTGAAAAATCTAATAAATATATAAGTTTTCCGAATAAAAAATTATGATATTTAAAATAATCATATTTACTTTTTCCATCAGTTGTATTTATATATCCTACAATTCCCGAAATTCCAACTCCAACTAGTAAAATTACTATATACCAATATTTTATAATAATTCCTAAAACACGTGATAAAAACTTTATACCAAAAGGAACTGCAATTTTACTACCATTTGAAATAAAAATATCTTCAATAAGTGGAATTCCTATTAAAACAGATATAAATATCATTACTAAAATTCCAAAAAACATTGTTATATGTGGATATATATTTTTCTCAATATTTAATTTTAAACTTTCTTCATCTTCTAAATATGTTATAGCATGTTCTAATGATTCTTCTAGTAAGTCATTAAGTTCTCCAGTTTTTATAATGTTTCTATATACATAAGGAAATACATCTAAGTATTCCTTCATTGTTTTATACATATATATACCATTATCTAAATTACTAATCATTTTATGTAATATCTCTTTAAATTTTACGTTCTCAGTATTATTTACAAGTGTTACTAAAGCATGTTTATTACTAAAATTAGATTTCTTTAACATTAAAAAATCTTGTGTAAATTTTATAAGTTCTTCTGTTTTTATCTTCTCTGATACTACAATTTGACTATTAAAATTAAACTTAAACTTTCTTTTCCTTTTTGCATAAATATCAGCTGAAGATTTTTTCTTTTTACTTCTTGTAAATTCTCTGCAAATATCAACACTAATAGGTGTCATCCCATTTTTCTTAAGTTTTTTCAAACAGGTAATTTTATCATTTTCAGTCATTTTTAATTTTACTATTTGACCTTGTGGTGTTATTACTTTACATATAAACTTAGACATATTTCCTCCTTTCTGCAATTTATTATTACTATTTAGTGTAAATTTATTGGTCCAAATTTAGTTACATTAAATGCTGTAAAATAAACATCATCTGCATCATTCACTTTTCTCCATACTCCATTTATACCATAAAAACTACATTCATTAGATATATCAGGAATATCATCTGAAATTGTATTCAAATATAAATATTCTCCATTAGAATATAATACATCTTGTCTTATTAGATTTTTTCCACTTCCATATCTAAAATATGAAATATTATCTCTAACTGAAAAATTAGGTATCCAAGTATACATGTATTTTTGCAATTCTGGTGTATTATTAATAACCCCTTTGTTATTAATAAATTGATTTTTAATAGTTTCCCCACTCTTTGGAAATACCAATATCTTTGCCCATTCTTTTGCATAATAGTTATACCACTGGTCATCTCCCCCGAGTAGTAACTACATATGTATTCAAACTATTAGAATATTTTATCGGAATAATTTCATAATCATCCATATTAATTTCTAAATCGAAAAAGTATTCTTTTGATATTTGAGGTGGATTACATTCTTCTACAAATTTACGTTCTAAAACAGTAGAAATTTCTAATTTTTCCACATTATTTATAAGAATAATATTTACACTTTTTTGAATATCAAATTTCTCACTTAGATTATGTATTTTAAGTTCAAGAATATATCCTTTTGGAATTTCTGTTCCAAAAAATCTATCTTCAAATAAATTCCCATCAACTGTTATAACTTGATTATTCTCTTCTATCTTTTTAGAAATTCCTATAACAGATAAATTATCAATATATTCTTCTATTTCTGCATATTTTCTCGAATTCATATTTTCTAATATATTTGTAATAATTACAGAACCACTTGAAGTATTATTTACTATCTTACTTTCTGATTTTATTTTCAAACATACTAAAGTTATTATTGTAGAAATAATAATTATTATAAAAAATGATAAAATTGATTCTATAATTAAAAATTTATTATTTTTCATAATCAAATTTATATCTAAAATTGGCGCAAGTCTTTAT
>CAORJJ010000060.1:2292-5884 GCA_948517135.1 uncultured Clostridia bacterium
GTCTTTATTATCACTGTTTTGGCTATTAACAAAATAAAGGCTACACAATTTTTTGCATATGCCTTCATTTTTTACTAATTATTAACAGTATTTGATGTTGTTTCATCAACTGTTACAACATCACTATCATGTACAAATAATTCACTATCTAAAACAGTATAGACAGTTACACCTAATATCATTATTAATACAACAATTAATACAACAAATTTTTGTAACGCCATATTTTTATTCCTTTCTAATTCTTTATTTTGAATTTTTCTTTTCTATATATTTTCCTGTTGTAGACTCTTTTATTTCTTCTTTTGTAGTATTCTCTTCTTTTAATAAAGTTTCTTTTTTTGTTTCAGTTTTTTCTTTATTTTCTTTTGTTTCAAATTTATTTGCTTCCAAATTTGTTGCGTTTGGAGCAATAGTTACTTTTTTTACTATTTCTTCCTCAACTGGATCTGCATATTCTGCAAATGGATCTTTTTTACCAGTCTCATAATAATTTTCAGAAACAAATTTTTGTAAATCTTCTTTTTTTATACTATAAGATTTTAATAAAGAACCATCCTCATTATTAGTAATATCTGCATTACTATTTTCCTTTATTTGCTCTATTGTATTTGTTACACTTTTATCTGCAATATATTCAATAGACTCAATCTTTTCATTTTTCTGTGGAATACAATCATAAAATAATAAACCAATTGTAAAAATTACTACCATACAAAGTAATAGAATTATAAATACTTCTTTTATAACTTTACTCATTTTATAGTTCCTCTCTTTTAATTATTTGTTTCTACACTTGCATTAGAAGATACTGGAATTGCAGATAAATTTTTACTATTTATAGGAACATTTTTTACAACAAATATTGATTGTAAATTTTCTCCACCTTTTTCTAGCATAAAATCACTTATTTCAAAATTTAATGTTTCATCATCCTCTAAATTATATATAAAATTAGTTATTGGAATATAATCTCCAGTTACTGTAAAATTCAAATTGCATATAACATATTCTGAAGAAATAGATGTTGTAGATGAACTTTTTAAAACATCGAATTGAAGTGTAACGCCATTCTGAGTAGCATACTTTCCAATTATAACACTTAAATAGTCTACATCATATAAATTAGAATTATATATATTACTTTCTGCTGTTAATTTTCCACTTTCTATTAAAGAATCATATTCTGTTTTTTTTGACTGATATTTTTGAGTTGCAGAAGATAATAATCTTTTTGTTTCTTCATATTCTGTTATATTTTTTTCATTTAAACTCGTTAATAATGATTTTCTTTCACTACTAGCTTTACTTACATCAGAATAACTATATATTTTAAAATTTCCTATTTTTACTCCAAATCCAATTATAAAAAAGCATATTATTGCAAGTACTATTAATAGAATTCCTAATACATATTTTCTCATTGTAAGTCTCCTTCTATTGTAACTTGAACATATGAATCATTTTTTGTTGCAATTGTTGATTGAACATTTACAAGAACCTGATCATTTTTTATAGCTGCTGAAAAATACCCTAATTGTTCGTATTTTTCTGAT
Source organism: uncultured Clostridia bacterium (assembly GCA_948517135.1). Classification (GTDB taxonomy): domain Bacteria; phylum Bacillota; class Clostridia; order TANB77; family CAG-508; genus Scatovivens. The sequence goes on from CAORJJ010000060.1 coordinate 3,849, forward strand.
TGTGCTTCAATTACAATATGTTTATTTTCTGTATTTTCTATTGATATAACTTGAACTTGCTGAGGTATTATATACATTATTTGATTTAACAAATTTGGAATTGCATCTTTAGAAATAACTCTACTATTAGCAGTACTATTATTTGCTTCATTTAATGAATCCACATTTTCTACTATTTTTGTGTATACTTCTGTTTGATCTTGAATTTGATCAAGATCATTTTTCATGTTATTTAAACTATTTTCTGTTAAAGCAATTTTTTCTTTTGTACTTGCAATTTGATTATCTATTCTATTCACAACACTTCTGCTTAAAGTAGAAAAACAGATTATTGCAATTACACATACAGCAATACCTCTAACTAAAACTTTTTCATTTATATTTAAAGGTCCTTCAAGCATCTCTTTCCAATTCTTCACATCAAATTGTTCTATCGCTTCAAAATCTATATTATCAAATTTTGATGATGGAGCAAAATTCAAATCTTTGTTTACAAACCCCAAACCATCTAATGCTAATGAAATAGCAGAATTTACTTCTATAAATTCCTTAACTGGTAATTTTAAAGAAGTACTATCAACAAAAAATGGTTTTAGAATTTCACATGATATTCCAGAGAAAAAGTTTTGAAAATATAAATCTATATTATTTATAGTTGCTCCCATACCTGTTATATATATTTTATCTATTCTATTTTTAAAATTCTTAAATAATTTTTTAGTTTCATTTGCAATCTTATATAAAACTGGCATTACAAATTCAGCATATTCATTTTCATCTTCATTTATATTTTTTACTTCACTATCATATATAGTTATATTTTTAAATACATCGTAAGATTTTTTCCAAGACATTTCCATTCTATTTACTTGAGAAACAACCTCTTCAAGATTTGAGTTTAAAATATCTACTCTATTTATTTGACCATTTACAATTGTTGTAATTTGAGTTTCGTTTTCAATATTTATTATGGCTATATTATCAGTTTCATTTTGATCTATAAGATTTGTTATACTTGTTGAAACTGGTGAAATTGATGCTAATTTATAATTTTCTAAATTAGCAATTTTTTGCTCTAAATCTTTTTTATTTACTGATATATATATTGACTTGAATTTATCTGGATCTTCTCTATTATCCATAAGAATATATCTTGATTCTAATAATTTTTTATCATATCCTTTTTGATCACATAACATTTCAAATTCTATATCTAATGATTTAGCAATATCTTTTTTTTCAAGCAAAGAATATACATCAAAATAGTTATAAAGTTCATTTGAAATATTTATACTTATTGGAGTTTTTGTGCTATCTGTTTCTACAATAATTTTCTCTATTGTTTTTTCTAAATCTTCAAAAACTTCTACATTAGAAGACTCTATTTTGTATGTATTTTTAACTCTTTTTACTTTTGCATATTTAATTAAGTTTTTATCTACATATATTCCCAAACAGCTTAGCATAATTGTCTCCTTTTGGCACTTTTTCTATTTATATTTATAACTTTAAATTAGCAAAAAGTCAATATATATAGGGATTATTATACATAAATGTAACAAAAGAAAGTGCATTTATACACTTTCTTTTATTACACCTTCTTTGTATGAAATTAGTAGTTGTTTTAAATCATTAATTTCTTCTTTTAACTTTTCTCCAATATCAGTATCTGCAACTCTTTTTCTTGTTAAAATATTCTCTTTTAATATTGTTTGTGATTTTATATCTAGTCCTTCTTCAATAGCTTTATTTTTTGATTCAAATGGTTCATTCATTGCAAGAACAAGACCATTTGAATTATATGTTAAAGTATATCCTGCAATTCCAGTAGTAGATTGGTAAGCTTTTGCAAAACCACCATCTATTACAATAAGTTTTCCTCCTGCTTTCACTGGACTTTCTCCATCTTTTGCTTTTACTGGTACATGACCATTAATTATATGCCCTTCTTCAATATCTGTTTCAAAATTTTCTAAAACTTTATTACAAATTTCTTCTTTATTTATTAATGTATAATATGAATTTTTATTTTCTTT
>CAORJJ010000060.1:5894-13326 GCA_948517135.1 uncultured Clostridia bacterium
CTTTATGAGTTTCTTTGTCATCTATAAAATATCTTTCAAAAGTTGCTGCCTTTTCTTTTCCAAATAATGGAGATTTAGGTCCACACCATAAATACCACATAAAATCCACTGCCTCTTCATTTTCTTCTGTCTTTTCTCCAAAATATGCTTTATGAGCAACATTTTCCAGATGTTCTAAAAGTTCTTTTCCTTTTAAAGATTTTCCTAGTACTTCTATTTTTTCAAATTCACCATTTTCTTTCATTGGAATGCAACCATGAAATAAAATATTAGAGTTAAATTTTTTATACATATGACCTTTAGCATATAAAAAATTCACATGTCTATTTAATTTTTCACTATGCATAAATGAGTTTTTTAACCTTTCCATAATTTCAGTTTCTTCTTTTGTTAATTTGTATGGATTTTTAGGATCAATAGTTGGAAAATATTTATCATTTAATACATATTCTTTTCCACCAATTTTAATTGTTCCCTTTTCAAAATCTATTTTATCAAGTAATAATCTATCTTTCATCTTATATTCTGGATGTTTTTTTACCAATTCTCCCTCAATTTTAAATTGAATAATAGAAATAGCCTTTTGAATTTTAGATAAAATAATTTTATCTGTATTACTATATTTTGAAACATCTTTATTTCTAGGCATAAACTTTTCACAAGAATCATTTTTATAATTTTCTGTTGCAAATATTGATAGTGGTCTAATATTAATGCCATATCCTTCTTCTAAAGTTGATAAATTATCATATCTACTACAAATTCTAATAACATTTGCTATACAAGCTTCATTTCCACTTGCTGCACCCATCCACAATATATCATGATTTCCCCATTCTATGTCCAAACTGTGGAAATCCATCAATTTATCAACAATTATTGGAGCCCCTGGCCCTCTATCATAAATATCTCCTACAATATGCAAATGATCAATTGCCATTCTTTTTATTAGATCTGAAATAGCTACAATAAACGAATCAGCTCTATTCAAATCAATAATGCTATCAATAATTTGATTATAATATAATTCCTTATTATTATCATCTCCTTGTAAATGTAATAATTCATCAATTATATAATCAAATCCTTTTGGCATAGCCTTTCTTACTTTAGAACGAGTATATTTAGAACTTACAGCTCTAGTAACTTCTATTAATCTGTATAAAGATATTCTATACCATTCATTTAGATCATCTGCTTTTGTTTTTATTAAATTCAATTTCTCCTCAGGATAATAAATTAAAGTTGCAAGTTCCTTCATTTCTGATTTAGTTAAAATTTTATAATATATACTTTCAATTTTACTTTTTATTATTCCTGAACCATTATTTAATATGTGAATAAAAGCCTCATATTCACCATGTATATCACTCATAAATAATTCAGTTCCCTTTGGCAAATTTAAAATAGCTTGTAAATTTATTATTTCTTCACTAACTTCCTGAATATTCTTATATGTTTTACTTAATTGTTTTAAATATTTATCCATAAAAACTCCTTAATATAAATAAATTTCATTAATTTTTTTATTTTTTAAAGTAATTAAAAATTTACTGTTCCTTGCTGGTCGTCTCCACTACGTTTCGCTCCCAAACTGCGCGTCACTCAAAATTTTAATTACTTTAAAAGAATATAGATTTTATATGAAAATTTTATGAATAATTAATGTATTTTATGGAAAATATAAATGTGAATAAAAAAATTATAGGGAGATGATTATTATTAAACCAATTGAAAGTAAAGAAGATTATCAAGAATATGTTGATTATAAAACTCCAAATTCACCTATATTAAAAAATTGCTTTAATGCATTTTGGGTTGGAGGATTAATTTGTGCTATTGGACAAATTATTTTTGAAATATGTATATCAAGAGGTCTTGATGAGACAAATTCATATACTGTTGTTTCCATGCTACTAGTATTTGCTAGTGCATTTTTAACAGCATTAAATGTTTTTAATAAAATAGGAAAATTAGCAGGTGCAGGTTCGCTTGTACCTATAACAGGTTTTGCAAATTCAATTGTATCACCTGCTATGGAATATAAATCAGAAGGTTATGTAATGGGTGTTGGTGCAAAAATGTTTACAGTTGCAGGTCCAGTACTTGTTTATGGAATTTCAACAAGTATACTTGTTGGGTTAATTTATTTTATTTTTAATTTAGGATAGGATGGTGATTTTTATAAAAAAGGTTGGAAAACAAAGTTATATTTTAACAAACCCAGTTAATATAGCATCCACTGCTAGTATAGTAGGTCCAAAAGAAAAAGCAGGTCCCCTACATCAATATTTTGATCAGTGCTTAGAAGATGAATTTTGGGGTGAAAAAAGCTGGGAATCTGCTGAAAGTAAAATTATAAAAGAAACAGCAAATCTTGCAGTTGCAAAATCTGAGCTTGCATCACAAGAAATAGATTTTTGCTTAGCTGGAGATTTATTAAATCAATGTATAGCTTCTTCTTTTGGATTAAGAGAAATAAATATTCCATTTTTAGGAATGTTTGGAGCTTGCTCTACTTTCGTAGAAAGTTTGCTTGTTGGTTGTACATTTATTGATGGAGGTTTTGCAGAAAATGTATTATGTGGTGCATCTAGTCATTTTTGTAGTGCAGAAAAACAATTTAGATTTCCATTAGAACTTGGAAATCAAAGACCACCCTCAAGCCAATGGACTGTAACAGGTGCTGGTTCTGCTGTTCTTACCAAAAATGGTACTGGTCCATATATAACAGGATATACACCAGGAAAAATTGTAGATATGGGAATTAAAGATGCAAATAATATGGGAGCAGCAATGGCTGGAGCTGCATTAGATACTTTAGTTAGGCATTTTGAAGATACTGGGCGTTCTCCAAACTATTATGATGCAATTTTTACAGGTGATTTAGGTCATATTGGAAAAGATATTTTAATAGATTTAGCCTCAAGTAAAGGTTATAACATAAAAGCAAATTATAATGATTGTGGTGTATTAATTTTTGATAAGGAATCTCAAGATACTCATTCTGGTGGTTCTGGATGTGGCTGTATTGCAAGTGTTTTCTCAGGATATATTTATAAACAACTTCAAGAAAAGAAATATAAGAAAATTTTATTAATGGCAACAGGTGCTTTGATGAATTCAACATCATCTCAACAAGGTGAATCAATTCCAGGTATAGCACATGCTGTAAGTATTGAAATATAAAATAAAGAAAGGAAAATTTATATGAACATTGATTGGATAATGATTCTAAAAGCATTTTGTGTTGGTGGTGGAATTTGTATAATAGGTCAAATATTAATAGATAAAACAAAACTAACTCCAGCACGTATCCTAGTAACTTATGTCACTCTAGGTGCAATTTTAGGCGGTCTTGGAATATACAAATATTTAATCGATTTTGCAGGTTGTGGTGCAACTGTTCCCCTTACTGGTTTCGGAAATCTTTTATCAAAAGGTGTTGTATCTGAAGTGTCTTCAAATGGTATAATTGGTGCTTTCACAGGTGGTATTAAAGCAGCCAGTGGTGGTATTGCCGCTGCAATTTTCTTTGGATATATTGCATCACTTGTTTCTAAACCTAAGATAAAAAAACAATAATTGCTATTATTAACATAATATGTTATAATTCGAGTATGGGATTTGATGTTCAACATTATTTGGTTAGCCTGCTAGCTATTTTGTTGAACCACAAGATGGATTGGAGAATTTACATTTTTAAGAAAGGACAATTTTTATGAAAAACACTTCTATCTTTTCAAAGCTCGTCACACTTCTGTTGACTGTATGCCTTATCTTTGGCGTCTGCCAAACTGCATTCGCAGCCGACATGACAAATGATCCTTATGGCTACACATACGATGATGCTGCCAATGGGCACACAATGTACAAGTACTATAGCTACAACAACAAGAGTGGTAGTTACTCTGCTACTCGAGTGTTTTACAGCAAAGGTACTTCTGTATACATTGAAAGTAAAAATCTTTTGGTAACCTCTACTTCTACTGGCTCTGGTTCACGGTATAACGGTTTTGGCACAACTGGAATCTTCTATGTGATCACTAATAATGGAGAGCTCATTAGTGTTGATAGCAACAATATGGTTAATACCATTCTTGCATCTGGCGCAATGAACCTCAATTACAATTATGATGATCTAGCAGAAACTGTTACTACAACATCTGGAACGCTAAATCTCTCAACCCTGTATCCTACTGTTCCCGCTCCTCCAACTGTTCCTACAATCCCGAATCAGCCTGGAACTATTAAGACAAATAATCGGGTGGAAATTTATGCTAATTCAGCTGGAGAAATGGTATATACCGCGTACAATGGAACCAAAGTAAAAGTATCCATTACCGTTAGTAACGATGGTTTGAAAATCCTTAACACAACAAATGATGTAAGACTTTCTGACACTCTTAAAGGCGTAAAATTCATGGGCATTGATTCTTCGTATAATGTCTACATGTATGAAACAAATGGTACTCTGTATCGTTTTGTTTTTGGAAGTTGGTATTCTGCGGAGAAAATTGTTCTTGATGGTAATTTCAAGACAATGCGCATAGATGAAAATGGCTTTTTGAGCACCATCATTACTGATAAAACTACGTACTCTATCAAACAGCTTACTCCTTCTACTAAATGGGAAGCCAGTTATACGTACGCAGTTACCAAGGATGTATACGCAACACTTTATACAAAGGGATCAGCCAAGAGCACCACTTTGATGCTCATAGATGGCATTCTCACCTTGAATGGTAAGGAAGTTGATGACAAAGTAACAGCTTTTGGTTTCATTTCCGACACCAAGTTCTGCTACATCAGAAATGGAAAAGCATACACAGCTCCTATTTCTGATCCTACTGATTATCACAGACTTTGTTCTGATGCAGTAAGTTTCAAAATGAACGATGTTGGTCTTGTAACGAAAATTGTACTATCCACTGGGAAAGTAATCAAAGTAGCATAATATTTCATAAGAAAATCCCATAACTTCAAGATTCAAATCCAATCCATCTAACGGGGGCGTCTTCGCCCCCGTTTCTTTTTATTCTTATTTCTAATTTCTAAATTTGTTATATATGTAATTTTGTGGTATAATTATATTATGGGATTTGATGTTCAACTTTTTTTAGTCGGTCTGCCGATTATTTGTTGAACTACACTATGGGTTTTGGAGATTTGATCAGGCATAGAAAGGATATGGGTATTGAGTATGAGAAAAAATCTTCAGACAACTATTTTTGCAATATTGGCAATGGCAATTTTACTTTCATCAAAAGATGTTATGGCAGCAAACAATGACACAGCACCATATGGTTACACATATGAAGATTCTGCATCAGGACGCACAGTGTATAAATACTATGAGTATGGAAAAACATCGTACATCTGCACTCGTGAGTTTTATAGTATGCAAAACAGAGTATGTAACAAAAATGGTACTGTTGTAACTGCATTATCTGCTGGTACTGGCTCTCGGTATAATGGTTTCGGTTTAGCAGGATTCTTCTATTCCATAACCAGTAAAGGTGAACTGATTAGCGTTGATAAGAATAATAATGTAACTACATTAATTCCTTCAGGCGCAATCTCCCTTGTTTACACCGCAGATGATCTTGCTGACATTGTAGTTACATCTTCTGGAAATAAGTATCTGGAAACATTAAAAGATGCTCCTGTAAAGGATAATCCTGCTGATGATCCAGCACCTGCTCCAGTAAAACCAGTTAAGAAAGCAAAGAATCGGGTTGAAATATACCAAAATTCAGCTTCTGAAATGGTTTATGACGCATACAAAGATGGAAAAAAATTCTTTTCTATTGTCACAAGCAAAAATGGAAAAAAAGTTTTAAATGCAACAAAAGGTGTTCGGCTTTCTGATTTCGCAAAAGGCACAAAGTTTATGGGAATTGCCCCATCATATAATGTGTATATGTATGAAATCAATAATAATGAAACATCATTGTACTGTTTCAAACAAAACAACTGGTATTCAGCTGAAAAGATTATTCTTAGCGGTGCCTTTAAAAAGTTTGAAAAAAATGAAAATGGATTTATTGAGAAAGTTGTTACAACCAAAGCTTCTTACACAATAAAACAGCTTACAACTTCTGGAAAATGGAAAGCTAAAAAAACATATGCTGTTGATAAAGGAACTTACGTAACACTTTATATTAAGAATTCCACTAAGAGCCATACATTGTCAATCAGCAAAGGCGTGTTATATCTTAATGGAAAAGCCATAGCAATTGGTGTTTCAAAGAAATTTGGATTTATATCATCAAAAAAATTCACCTATATGAAAGGTGGAAAAGTTCGCACTGCAACAATTGCGAGCCCCATGAAATCAAAAGTTTTTGTTTCAAAAGCAAGAGATTTCAAAAAAACCTCAAAAGGTATTATAAATAAAGTGATTTTGACAAATGGCAAAGTCAAAAAAATTTCCTAGACTGCATGTTATACATTGAGAATAAATAGGAATTTAACCAAGGTTATAGTAACTTGTTAATATATTTTTAAATCCCAATAGACACTAAAAATCTCTAAAACCCATTGAAAAGAGGACGCACTGCGCCTCTTCTTTTTTTATTTAATATAAACTTTTTTGCAAAAAAATTTTTATTATCTTTTCTTAGGTATAATTGCGTTTGATAAATCTTTTTTAAAAAAGCGAACATTTTTTCGAAAAATATATTGACATTTTATATTCATAATTGTAAAATAAAACAAACAAACATTTGCGAACATTTATTTTGTAGGAGGAAGTAAAAATGAATATTTTAAAATTAGTTAAAGCAAGTAATATAAAGGGAAAAGTAGAATTTAACAATGATAATTTTTTGTTCGGAAAAGATGAAACATTACAGCCAAAATTTGCAAAAATATTGGGCTTAAATTACTCTGTAAATATCTACTATTTAAAAATAAATTCTCCAGAATTAAATTTAGAAAAAAATTATATAAATATTCATTTACCTATCTCTTATAGAAAAAAAGATAATCAAGAATTAATAAATATAATATTGTTAAAAATGTATACAAAAATTGCAGAAAATGAAATTGAAAATATAATGGAAAAAGCAAGACATGAATTTGATTTTGCACCAGAAGATTATGAAATTAAAAAAATTTCAGGAACTCTTGCTACATGTAATAAAGATTTACAAACATTTACTATAAATCCTTATATAATCAGATATTCAAAAGAAATTATTGAATATATTATATTTCATGAATTCTGTCATTTAAAATATAAAAATCATACAAAAAGTTTTTACGATATGCTAAAAAAATATAAACCTAATTATGAAACATTAGCAAAACAAATTGCAAATTTAAAATACTAGATAAATCATTATTCGAATTAGTAAAATATGTTTAAATAATACAACTTGCAATAATACAAATATCAAAAATTCAAAAATATAGCTTACTTATGTAA
>CAORJJ010000061.1 GCA_948517135.1 uncultured Clostridia bacterium
GATTACCGAGAACTTTGAATGAAGAAAATATATTATCAAAATATATAGTATAAATGAAAATTACTCACACAAATAATACTTTACCTAATTAATTCCATCACATCAAAATTCATCTTACTTTTTAACTCCATTCTAAAATTATTCATATTAAAATAATTTGGAGTAATTTTAAAACTATAATCTTCTCTATTAAAATTATTAACAAATTTATTTAGTATTATTACAATTATTCCTGATAACGTTGCAGTTATTACTGATGTTATAATTGCATTTTCTGTACCAAAGTTTAAATTAAATTTAAAATATTCTAATTCTGGCTTTATGTTTTTAATTTGTATATTATTTTTCTTTATAAATTTATAAATCTTTTGACTAAATTCTGTTTTACTTTCATATTTTAGTGCTTTTCGATAATAAATCTTTATACCAAATATTTGAAAATAGTATCTATAAAATTTTACTTTTAGAACTTTTAAAACTTTATATAATTTTATTTCTATACTTATTAGCATAGTATCAACATTTATTTGGGTATTTATTGCATTTATTTCTAAATTTTCTATATTTATAATTATCTTTGAATAAATTAATCCTAATATAATAATTTCTAAAATAATACTTATTAAAAGAAAAATCATAATTAATATCATAAAACTCGCTCCTAAATTTTTCCTTTTTATTTTGTACTATTTTTTGGTTATTATTCTAATATATGGAAAAGAGGTCCTACACTTAGGACCTCTAAAAAAAAAAACAATTACTATTTACTTCTATATTAACTGGTCAAAACTCCATTTGAACCAAAGTAATACGCAACTCCATCAATAGTCTGCCATCCTGTCAGCATTATTCCCATACTGGGTTCCAAATAATATGTGCAGTTATCTACTCTGAGCCATCCTCTGTGAAGGCTTCCAGAATCGTGTTCAACATATCTCCAACCATTTTGATATATCCATCCAGTCTCCAACTTTCCATTGGATTTTATATGATATGCAAACACTCCATCTGCTGACGGAATATAGGCTTCTCTTGCCATAGTTCCACTTCCTGAATAGAAGTAATACCAGGCGTTATCAATTTTTTGCCAGTTTTCTAACATTGCACCTGAGGAATTTAAGTAATAAATACATCCTCTATTGTCTTCAAACCAGCCAGTTTTCATAACTCCATTTCCTTGAAGATAATACCATTTTCCACTGTCTTTGTACCAAGTATTCGATTGCATGTAACCATTGTTGTCAAACATGTACCATTTGTTCGAAATTTTCTGCCAACCAGTTGCCATTACACCATTATTTAAAAAATAGTGCATTTTTCCGCTTATAGCTTTAAATCCATTATTAAATGCTTTTCCGTTTTCATAGTAGTACCAATTTCCATTAATAAATTTCCAACCATTACCACATCCATAATTTCCATCCCAATTTGATGGCTTATCATAATCCTCATCATAGATGTCGTCCCAGTCATAAAATTCTTCAGATTCAACATAATCAGATTCTTTAATATAATCCTCATATGCTTTCTTGGGGACAGCTTTTACTTTAAAATAAACATTGTCTTCATCATAATACTCGTCTAAGATCAAATAATCTCTCAAATTGTATTTATTAGAAGATATGTCTTCTGAAACAGTTTTGCTACGGTTTCCTTTGCAAATTTTTAAGGTATAATTTACCTTATTATTTACTCTACTCCACCGAGCTGTTGTACTATCCCAATAAACATCTTCAGGAGATTCTGCTATTCCTCTAACTGTATAATAAAACTCAAGAGAAATATTTCCATCCTGATATTGGTGTGATTTGTATTTGCCATTAGTTATCTTAAAACTACTCTTTTTTAGTACATCTTTAAAAACATATCCTTCCTCAGAAAGGATTTTTACAGTAACAACAATTTCCTCACCAGGGTCGCAATCAGAAATATTCTTTGAAAATGTGATACTCTCAGGGTTTACCTTGTACCCAGTTCCATTTGCTTTTACTTCAGGATTGGACGTCTGCTCCCAGTTGTTTTTACTTACTGTAATTTTGACGTTTGAAATCTGCGTCACAGCAAGTGCTGTTACAGTAAAAGAAAAACACAGAATCATTACAAAAACTACTGTAACTACATTAACAAGTAACCGTTTTTTTGAATTTCCCCTCATAGAAATTCTCCTTTCTTGGCAATTCTGCCGACTCTTCTACTATTCGTTACAAGAATTATTTTACCATATTATGTTAATTTTTTCAATACTTTATATAAACTATTAAGATTTTAATCTAGAACAAAAGTGACTCTTTAATATTTATATTAAAGAATCACTTTCAAACTCATTCTCTTCTTCACTTTCTAAATTATTCTCTTTTTTTCTTTTTGAAATTACTATATCACCAAATGTTTCCTCTTGATATGCATTTATTTTATTTCTTCTACTTAATTCAAGTACTCCTGAAAATGCTGTTACAACTTCTGCTTTTGGTTTTTCATAAATTGAAAATAGTTTACCAAATACAAACTTTGGTTTTCTTACTAGCTCTTTAAAAATTTCTTTTACTTTGTCTGATACTGAAAAGGTATCATAAACAGCTATTTTTTCAATATTAATTGCATTTTCGTTTTTCTTATTTTCATTTCTTTCTATAAGCTCTTTATATCTATTTACAATATCTTCTTGAGTAAATTCTTTATCTAATGTTTGTTTTGGAAGTTCTATTTTATCTGGCATTTTATATAATCTTTTAGAAAATACTAGTATTTTTTCTTTAAATGTTTTACTAATTTCTTTATATTTTTTATACTCTATAATTCTTCTTAAAAGTTCTTCTTCTGTTAATTCAGCCTCATCTTCAACTTCTTTTGGTAATAACTGTCTTGATTTTATTAATAATAAAGTAGATGCCATAACTAAAAATTCACTAGCAATTTCTAAATTCATACTTTCTTGTTCTTTTAAGTATTTAATATACTGATCTGTAATTTCTGAGATATTTACTTTGTAAATATCCATTTTATTTTTATCTATTAAATAGCATAATAAATCTAATGGACCTTCAAAATTATCTAATTTTAATTCATACTTTTTTGATTCAAGTGATATTATTTTGTTATTCATTTCCTACCTACTTTAATTTTCATTTATATCATCAAAAGCAATATTTATACTCTCAGACATATACCCTTTTTTATATAAATAATCTCTTATATCTTTTTCTTCTGCTTTAGCTTGCTTTTTTAGAATTATTGCTTTAGCAGACGATATTTCATATTCTAACATATTCTCTTTATTTTTGCAAATGTAATCATCTATTAATCTTTTTCTTATTCCCTTTTGAGATAGCTTATATTCTACTTCTTTTAGTGACATATTTTTTAATGCTTTAAATTCATTTACTGCTCTTTCAATATAAATATTATCATTTATATAATTCAATTCTTTAAAATATTCTATACTATCATCTACTAAATTTTCATCTTCTTCTGAAAATTTTTGCCTTATTTCAGCTTCTGTTCTTTTTTTATATACTATATATTTTAGCATTTTATTTCTAAACTTTTCTATTTTTTCTGCTTCTTCAAACTTTTCTTTGCTCATATATTCCATTTTTTTATTCCTCATTTCATATGGGCTTATATAACAATATTAGGTGACCTAATGCCACCTAATATCGTTATGTTAAACTATTTATAAATTAGAAAATCTATATTTATTTTACTTATTTTTCTTCTTCAAAGTCATCATCATCATCTTCTTCTTTTTCACCTTCTACTAATGCATTTTCAAAGGCTTTATTGAAATTATCTCTAACTTTCTTTTCAACTTCTTGCATAAATTTTGGATTTTCAGCAAGTTGTCTTTTTACATTTTCACGACCTTGTCCAATTTTTTCTCCATTATAACTGAACCAAGAACCGCTTTTTTCAATAATATCTAAATCTACAGCTAAATCTAATACACTTCCTTCTTTTGATATACCTTTTCCATATACTATATCGAACTCAGCCTCTCTAAATGGTGGTGCAACTTTATTTTTTACTATTTTAACTCTTGTTCTATTTCCTACAACTTCACCATCTTGTTTAATTGCTTCTATTCTTCTAATATCCATTCTTACAGAAGCATAGTATTTTAATGCTCTACCACCAGCCGTTGTTTCTGGATTTCCAAACATTACTCCAACTTTTTCTCTTAATTGATTTATGAAAATTATTGTTGCATTTGTTTTATTTATTGTTCCTGCAAGTTTTCTTAATGCTTGTGACATAAGTCTTGCTTGTAAACCAACGTGTGCATCTCCCATATCTCCATCAATTTCAGCCTTTGGAACTAATGCAGCAACAGAGTCTACAACTACTATATCTATAGCTCCACTTCTAATTAATGCTTCTGCTATTTCTAAAGCTTGTTCTCCTGTATCTGGTTGTGATACTATTAAATTATCTACATCTACACCTATTTTTTTTGCATATGATGGATCTAATGCATGTTCAGCATCTATAAACGCTGCCTCTCCACCTGTTTTTTGTGCTTCAGCAACAGCATGTAATGCAAGTGTTGTTTTTCCTGATGATTCTGGACCATAAATTTCTATGATTCTTCCTCTTGGAATACCTCCTATTCCTAAAGCTATATCTAAATTTAAGGCTCCTGTTGAAATTGCTTCAATTTCCATTGATTTGAAATCTCCCAATTTCATAACAGATCCTTTACCAAATTGTTTCTCTATTTGACTCATTGCAGCATCTAATGCTTTTCTTTTTTCTGAATTATCTCCCATTATTTCCTCCTAACAAATATTCGTTCGTAAAACTTATGTTCTTATTATATCTTTAATTTTTCTTTTGTCAATACTTTTTTACAAAAAATATTTTTTTCTTTAATTCCTTTAATATTATACATTTCCTGTTTTCTTTTATATCAAAGTAACAAACATCTTTTTGTATATTTTATTGTCTATACCATTTATCAATATTGTGATAAACATTAAAGGCATTTGCTTTTATATTTCCAACTAAACTTTGATGATACACTATTAAATCTGTATCCCTATATAATCCTATATAAGGTACATCTTCTAGGTATATATCAAATAATCTATTATAGTTTTCATATAATACATTTTCATCTCTTGTATTTGAAATAATTTGCATTATTTCAGAAATTTCTGAATTGTAATAATTTGCTATATTTCCATCACCAAAAAATGTAGTTAAATTAGGTGAATATCCTAATCTTAAACCAGTTAAAACTATATCGTAATTTCTATTATTTATTGAATCAACATAACTTTCTGCTGATAAATATCTAATATCAACAGGTATACCAAAGTTTTCAAGTTGTTCTTTTATATTTTCAGCAACTCTTACTCTTTGTTCATTATTGGAATTTACAGATAATGATAATTGTAATCTATCTCTTCCATTTACCCATGCATTAGCAGTCCTATGCCATCCACTAGAATCTAATAATTGTGCTGCTTGTTCAGTATCTATTTCAACATTCAAATCTTTAGTATAAAGCCAACATCCCATATCCAAACTAAAATTTGATGGTACATATCCATTTCCCAAACAAGATGCAACAATATTATTCTTATCTATAACTAAGCTAATCGCTTTTCTAACTGCTGGATCTGATAAAACTCCATTTGTGGTATTTAAAGATAGAAAATCATATTCTCTAGATTTATATTCAATTTTATTGTATCCAAGTGTTCCAATAAAGTCTTCTATATTACTAATTTTTACTGATAATATATCTATTTCACCATTTTTAAAAGCTGAATAAACTTCTCCAATAGTTTCATATAAATTAACATTTATTTCTGTTGGCATAAATTGTTTATTTGAATCCCAATAAACAACATTCCTATCTAATTTCATTACATTACTACTTAATTCAATAATCTTAAATGGTCCTGTTCCTATTGGAATTTTTTCAGAATTTGCAAAATCTTCTCCTTCGAAATATTGTTTACACATTATTGGAAAAGTTAAATTATATTCAAAAAATGGAACTGGCTCTGATAAGTAGATTTTTATTGTATTACTATCAATAACTTCAAAATCTGTTACACTTCTTAAATTGTCTGCATATATAGTATTTATTCCGCTTCTAGTTATAAGATCCATAGTAAACCAAACATCATCTGCTGTAAAATTGCTTTTATCCTGCCATAGTACTCCTTTTCTTAGTTTTACTACATATGTTAAATCATCTGTCTTACCAATTTCTTCTGCTAGGCAATATTCCATTTTATAATTTTCATTCAAATTAACTAATGGTTCATATATTACTTTTGAGATTTCTTGAACATTTCTATTGTTACTAAGAATTGGATTTATTGTGTCAAATTCAGCAATTGCAAACCTTAAATCTGTTTGTATATTATTTACTGTTGAAGTTTGATCTAATGTATAATCTTCATTTTTAGATCTATTTTTAACAATAAAATACATTGTTCCTAATATTAAAATTACAACAACTACTGAAAATATGTATTTAATTACATTATTACTATTCATTTCTTATTACCTTTCTACAAGTGATAATATATATTATTTTTTTAACATTTTCAATACTAATTCAAAAAAAGAAGCATCTTTTTGAAATGCCTCTTTTAATCTATATAAATTATTTTCTTGACTCCACAATCAATTTTATTCCTGTTCTATCCTCACCTTCGACTTGAACTTCTGCAAATGCTGGTATACATATCAAATCTACTCCTGCTGGTGCTACAAACCCTCTTGCGATTGCAACTGCTTTTATTGCTTGATTTAAAGCTCCTGCTCCTATTGCTTGCATCTCTGCTCTTGTAGATTCTTTTACTAACCCTGCTATTGCTCCTGCAACTGAATTTGGGTTTGATTTTGATGAAATTTTTAAAACTTCCATTTTTCTTCCTCCTATTATTTTTAATTTATCTTGTGTTTTTGAACAAATTAATTTTACCCTTTAATGTATGCTTTTGTCTAGCAATTCTCATCTCCCAAATCTTACAGGCTCTAGCTATTTTCGACATTTTATATCATATATTTTACATTTTATCATTGTTTTTTAGCAAAATACAAAATATATTATCAAAATAAAAAAGCTACTTTTTAAATTTAGTAGCTTTTTATTTATTTAATCTCTCAATTTTTGTAACTTTATTTGTATTTTCATCAATTTCAAAAATACAACTATTGAACATGCCTTTTCCATCTGCAACTTTATATTTTTCAGGTAATGATGTAACAAATCTTTTTATTGATGCTTCAACATCCATTCCTATTACTGATCTTTTAGGTCCAGTCATTCCAATATCAGATATATATGCTGTTCCTTTTTCAAGAATTTTTTCATCAGCTGTTTGAACATGAGTATGTGTTCCAAATATAATTGTTGCTTCTCCATCTAAATAATATCCTAAAGCAATTTTTTCAGCAGTTGCTTCTGCGTGAAAATCAATAATTATTATATCTACTGCTTCTTTTATTTCATCTATAATATCTTTAGCTATTATAAATGGATTTTCCGAAAGAACACTCATTGTGGTTCTTCCAATTAAATTTATTACAGCTATTGTTTTATTCTTACATTCAAAAAATTCATAGCCTTTTCCTGGATTATTTGATGGGTAATTTGCTGGTCTTATAATATTTTTGTCTTCTATAAAATTAAATATCTCTTTTTTTCCCCAAGTATGATTTCCCATTGTTACTACATCAACATTTAAAGCTAATATCTCTCTATACATTTTTTCAGTAAGTCCCATTCCGTCTGCTGCATTTTCACCATTTACAATAACAAAATCTATTTCTTTTTCTTTTAAAATATATGGCAATACATCTTTTAATTTTTGAAGACCAGTTTTTCCTACAATATCTCCAACTGCTAAAATTTTCATATATTCTCTCCTAACTAAATAATAAAAACTTTATATATTTTAACATAATATTAATATTTTGGCAAATGAAATTTCAACACAAAAAAAAGACTGCCATACAATGGCAGTCCTTTTGGTTAACAATAAAACTACATTTCAATTACCACAGCGTTGTAAGCACATAAAACATGTTCTTCTTCTACATTCTTTAAAGCGAAACTAGCATTTTTAATGTTGTATTCGCCAATGAAAATATTTTCAGAAGTCCTGTTTATAACGAAAATCAAGTTGTCTCTCTTATATACAAGTTTCTTTTCGTCTACTTGAATAATGCTGAAGTTTGTGCTCGCAAAAATTTCATGATACCGATTTCTGAGTTCTCCCATATGCTTATAAATCTTAAGAAATCTTTCATCAATATTGTTCCATGGAAATGGCTTTCTGTTCATAGGATCTTTGTATCCCATAGAACCAGCTTCATCTCCTGCAAAAATTGATGGTAACCCAGGCAATGTATACTGTAAAAACACTGTTAATGCCTGCATATTCAATGCCAATTCAAGCAGTTCTTTTGGGATCTGATCATGATCAAATTCCCATTGACGGAACCTATCTGTATCAAAAACGCCATTTGTGAACCAGTAACTATCTTTTTCCATATCCCAATTAGTCTCATACTCTATGCTTTCTTTCATGAAGTCTCCAACAAGAATATTCGGCATTCTTGGAATATCATGTGATGTACAGAAAATTGCTGATGCCATTAGTGCTTCTTTTGGATACAGTTTACAGATTTTCTTAACAATATGTCTAAAATTCTTATAGTTACCATATCGAATATATCTATAAATTGCAATTCCAAACTGATAGTTCATATTTGCATCCAGCTCGTCACCAAATAAGAATTCTCTAAAATCGCCTGTAACAGCATTCTTCCAAACTTCGCCAATTATAAACTTTCGGAAAAATTTCCTAATAATCTTAAGAGTAAAGTCAGGCAAATTATCTGCTACATCAAGTCGAATTCCATCAAAATACTTCTCATACAGTGCAAGCCATTTCTTCAGGTGTTCCACATATCTTGGACTATCTTTGTTGAATTCAACTAATCCTTCATATCCCCACCAACAAGCAGGTTTAGTGTACTTATGAATCCAGGAATACATTTCTGGATCTTCTTTAAGTAACGGATTTTCATTGCTCGAATGGTTAAATACAACATCCAAAATAACTCTCATGTTACATTTGTGAGCTTCTTTTACCAAAGTTTCTACATCATCCCAATCCCCAAACATTTCATGTACTTTCTCATAATCTGATGTATCATATCCATTCTGAGAAGGACTTTGGGTTATTGGGGTAAGATACAAAACAATTGTGGTTTCTTCAGGAACAAGACTTCTAATATAGGGCAATTTTTTGATAATACCTTTAATATTTCCACCATATCTTTGATCATTTCTGAATACTCCATCAGCATCTCTTTTCCACTTAGGAAATGTATCCCAGGAAACGACTCGGTCATTAAATTCTTCAGGCAGTTCAGATCTGCAAAATGTATCAACAAAAATCTGATACATAACTGCGCCTTTTATCCATTCAGGAGTTTTAAAATAATAATGAGAAAAGCACTCCCAAAAAGCAAAGTCTCTACCATCTGCAAAAACAGCACAGTCCTCTTCTGCATCATATTCTATCTTACAAACTTGCCCATTTATTTTAAGACCAATATAAAATGTTCTGTATCCAGGAGAGTCAAATTTAATAGTTCCACTAAATGTACTTTCAGTTTCGTTTGATTTTGTCTCGTCATATCTCAGGCTACACCGTGTAGTTCCTGGTTGTTCACCCCTCTTATTAAAAAGAGCAACAGCATCGCTTACAAATCCAAATTCATTTGAGATAGTTAAGGTGATGTCCATTCTCTCTCCTACTATATTAGGTGAACTGTAATGAACTAAGATTTTTTTGTTATCCTGCATTACTAATCCTCCTTTAATTAAAGTGCTATCATTTATAATACAAGTTACAACTTACTTCAATTATAGTTTAATATTTTTTTTTACCTTTTGTCAATGTTTTTTACAATAAATACACAAAAGAAAGAAGAATATTGTCGAAATTTGTATTTTCTTCAACATTCTTCTTAACATAACTATTTATTTAATTTTATAAACGTCCTGCATCATAATCTTTTAAAATTACATCATGAGCTCCACCTTCTTTTATACTTACATTTGAAACCATTGTAAGTCTTGCTTTTTGATGTAATTCAGGAATTGTTATAGCACCACAATTACACATTGTTGACTTTATTTTACTTACTGTAACAGCAACATTATCTTTTAATGCTCCTGCATAAGGAATTAATGAATCAACACCTTCTTCAAATGTTAATTTATTTTTAGCTTCTCCACCTAAATCATATCTTTGCCAATTTCTCGCTCTATTTGAACCTTCACCCCAATATTCTTTCATAAATGTTCCATTTCTTTTTACTACTCTTGAAGGGCTTTCGTCAAATCTTGCAAAATATCTTCCCATCATAACAAAATCTGCTCCCATTGCTAATGCTAAAGTTATATGATGATCATGAACAATTCCACCATCAGAACAAATTGGAATATATACTCCTGTTCTTTCAAAATATTCATTACGTGCTTCTACAACATCCATTAATGAACTAGCTTGTCCTCTACCAATTCCTTTAGTTTCACGAGTTATGCAGATTGAACCTCCACCAACTCCAACTTTAATAAAATCAGCTCCTGCATCTGCTAAATAATAAAATCCATTTTTATCTACAACATTTCCAGCACCTATTTTTACTGAATCTCCATAGTTTTGTCTTACCCATTCTATTGTATTTTTTTGCCATACAGAATATCCATCAGAAGAATCCATACATATCATATCAACTCCAGCTTCTACTAAAGCTGGTATTCTTTCTTGATAATCTCTTGTATTTATTCCAGCACCTACTATAAATCTCTTATTGTCATCTAATAAAGAATTTGGATTTTCTTTATCTGATTCATAATCTTTTCTAAAAACTAATGAATCTAGGTTTCCATTATCATCTAATACTGGTAAACAACTAATTTTGTTATCCCAAATTAAATCATTAGCTTCATGCAAAGAAATACCTTTTCTTGCATATACAAGTCTATCTAATGGAACCATATAATTACTTACTGGTTCATCTAAAGATACTCTTGATATTCTAAAATCTTTATCTGTAACTAATCCTAAAAACTTTCCATTGGCTGAACCATCTTCTGTAATCATAACTGTTGAATGTCCTGTTTCTTCTATTAAATTTAAAACTTCACCTATTGTAGTATATGGTTTTACATTTGAATCACTTATTATAAAACCTGCTTTATATTTTTTTACATTTCTTACCATTTGAGCTTGATCTTCTATTGATTGTGCACCATATATAAAAGAGCATCCACCTTCTCTTGCAAGTGCAATTGCCATTTTTTCTCCTGATACTGATTGCATTATTGCAGAAACCATTGGAATATTTGCACTATATTTTGGTTCTTCTCCTCTTCTATATTTTACAAGTGGTGTATTTAAACTAACATTGTTTGGTATACATCTTTCATCTGTTAGATTTGGTAGTAATAAAAATTCATTAAATGTTCTTGATATATCACTTAATATTTCAGCCATTAAAAATTTCCTCCTTTATTAATTATGTTTTTATTATATATATAATTTTTCTTTAAATCAAACCATTTTTACAAATTTATTTTTTTATGATATAATATATGTATATGTTACTTTTTAACAATATTTTCATATGGAGGGAACAATATGGTAACAGCAATTGTAAAAATCGTCGTAGCATGTATTTTGATCTGGTGTATCTGCAAAGTTAATACTCATATCGAAAAAAGGCTGAACGAAACATCTGGTAATCGGACAGATATCCTGTTTTTCACAACAGTATTCTCTGTTGTCGGCTTGGCAATATTCATCTGCTGCCAAACATATACAATCATTCAACCTTTAATGGTGGGATTGTTTCATATTTAATCAAATGAATCTCTGACACGGGGCTGAAACTTAAGCCCCGTAATTTCTTTGCACAAAAAAGAACTCATAAAAGAGTTCTCTTTGTTTTATTTCATATTTTTTATTCTTTCAATTGCTTCTATTGTATTTTCTTTTGTTCCAAACGCAGTTAGTCTAAAATATCCTTCTCCACTTGGCCCAAAACCAACACCTGGTGTTCCAACAACATTTGCTTCATTTAACAATTTATCAAAAAATTCCCATGATGTCATATTACTTGGTACTTTTAACCATATATATGGAGCATTTATTCCTCCATATACTGTAAATCCAGAAGCTTGCAATCCTTCTTTTATTATTTTAGCATTATTCATATAATAACTAATATTTTCTTTTATTTGTTTTTGTCCGTCATCTGAATAAATCGCTTCTGCACCCCTTTGAACTGGATATGAAACACCATTAAATTTAGTTCCATGTCTTCTATTCCATAATGAATTTAAAGATACTTCTTCTCCATTTTTAGTATATCCTTTTAATTCTTTTGGAACAATAGTATATGCACATCTAACTCCTGTAAATCCTGCAGTTTTTGAAAAACTTCTAAATTCAATTGCAACTTCTTTTGCCCCTTCAATTTCATATATTGTATGTGGAATATTTTCTTCTGAAATATATGCCTCATATGCAGAATCAAATAAAATTAGTGATTTATTTTTCCTAGCATATTCAACCCATTTAGCTAATTGTTCTTTTGTTAAAGTTGTACCTGTTGGATTGTTTGGTAAACACAAATAAATCATATCTGGTACTTCTTCTGGAAATTCTGGTACAAAATTATTTTTTGATGTTGCTGGCATATATATAATATTTTCAAACATTCCTGTTTTTTCATTATATTTTCCACTTCTTCCTGACATAACATTTGTATCTAAGTATACTGGATATACAGGATCTGTAATTGCAACTTTATTTTCAAAACCTAAAATATCTCCTATATTTCCACAATCACATTTTGCTCCATCTGATACAAATATTTCATCAATATCAATTTTTACTCCTCTTTTTGCATAATCAAACTCAGCAATTTTTTCTCTTAAAAATTCATAACCTTGTTCTGGACCATATCCTCTAAAAGATTGTTGAATTCCTAATTCATCAACAGCTTTATGCATTGCCTCTAAAACTGCTGGAACTATTGGTCTTGTAACATCTCCTATTCCTAATTTTATAACCTTTTTATCTGGGTTATTTTTTTGAAATTCTGCTACCTTTTTTGCTATTGTAGAAAAAAGATAACTATCTTGTAAATTTAAAAAATTTTCATTTATATTAATCATAAATTTCTCCCTTATGATTTTTTTGAAAACTAATAAATTATTATTTAATTTTCTATATATTTATAT
>CAORJJ010000062.1 GCA_948517135.1 uncultured Clostridia bacterium
CAATTGCAATTGCTCAAGAATTTGGAAAATATTATTTAGTTGAAAATTCATGGAAAATAAATAAATTTTTAAAAGGATATGATACTCCAGAAGATATAATAATTTCAATTATTGATTTATTTGAACGGAATGTATAAAATTTCTGATTTTGATATGTCAAAAATAGAAATATATAATTACTCTAAACCTAATCCTGGTTTAAATTATAATGAGTTTACTGCATATTGCCGTACTCAAAAAAAGGTTATATTAGATGATTACATTTTAAGAAAATTGAATGAATTTTATATTTATTCTAACAAAGGTTTTTATGTAGATGAAGTTATAGAAAAAGAGTATTATAAATTAGTTCATAGTTATTTTGTTAAAGATTATGATTGTAATTATGTTATAGATGTAAAAGATAAAGAAAATTTTATTGAAATAGAAAATGATGTAGAACAAGAAATGAAAAAAATTAATGCTGAACCTTGTTATATAATAACTCCATTATCTGATTTATATTTGAAAAGAGATAAAGTTTTTAAAAAAGATAAATATGAAGAGATTAACAAAGAAGTTTGGCAAGTATTTGAAAACTTTAATAACTTAGAAGATATAGAATCAAATTGCAAGATGAAGATTAAATTAGAAAAATCTACTGATATGATAAAATTAGCCCAGATAACTTTAGATGCATTCAACACAGGAGATTCAGAAGATCCATATGAAAGTCTCGATGAAGGATATTTAAAAATGTATGAAAATTATAAAGGTACAAATGGTACAAAATATAATAGAGATTTTTATTTTATAAAAGCAAATGAAAAGATTGTTGGTGTAACAACAGCTGTATATGATGATAGAATATATGGAATATATGGAATTGCAATTTTGAAAGAATTTAGGGGAAAAGGAATTGGAACAGAGTGTTTAAAGCAACAACTAATGATTTGTAAAAAGAAGAATAGAAAAATGGCATTTTTACAAACTGAAGAAGGATATTATCCAGCTAAATTATATAGAAAAATTGGATTTAAAGATGTATGTACTGCATATTACTATGTAAAAAAAGATTGATGTTTTATGTAAAGTGTGCTATAATCTAAAAGATACTTATAGTGATAGTTTGCAGAAAATCAGGAGGAAACTATGAACATTAATGTAACATCAACAATTACACCTGAAACAATGGCCATTACTCGTAGAGGGATATTTCGACCTACAGACGTTATGGCAACAGTAATACTTGGCAAATTCCTTGGAGATAAAATATCGTTATGCTGGCTATATGAACTACCAAATGAAGTAGCTCCAAATATAATTGTTTATGATATTGGAGTTGGATTGCTGAATGGAAACAAGTTAGGAGAGAAAGAAAGACGAGAAAATAATATTGCATATTCAACAGCTGGACTGGTTTGGAGACGATATGGACATTCACTTGTACAAAAATATGATAAACCATATTATGTATGGGATGTTGTAGACGAAGATCTTATACAGGGAATTGATTCACAGAGCAATATTAGTGTGATCAATCATGGAACTCCAGTAACCGAACCTATTAATCTTAATTATCTTATTAATGGCTTAAATATAAAAGCAGCCTTTGAAGATAATGAAGATGAGGTATTCAAAGAAGCGGTAAATCTGTTTGAAGTGATATTTGATACTGTATTCAATTTTGCAGAATACAAGAGAATTTCATTTTAGCTGAAAACAGGAGGTATAAGAAAATGGCATTTGGAGATTGTCCTATGTGTAAAAGCACACCATGTAAATGTGGTTGGGATTATCAGCTTTGTACTAATGAATATATGTCAAAGATGATTGCTGATTTGCTTTCATATAGAAGCGATAAGTACAGTATACTGGAAAATGCAAAAAACATTCTTAAAGAAAAAGAGAAATAAAATGTTTTTCCTCTCGCAAAATTTGCGAGAGGTTTTTTGTAATAATAAGAAAAGACTATCATATATTTAACTATAAATATTTAGGAGAATTAAATGATAGTTTCAGTAATTTGTATAATTTTAGGATTTGTTTTTTTAATTAAAGGTGCTGATTTTCTAGTAGAAGGTAGTAGTAAGCTTGCAAAAATATTTCATATATCAGAAATAGTAATAGGATTAACTATAATATCAATAGGAACATCAATGCCAGAACTATTTATAAGTACGACTTCTGCAATTGATGGGCATGCAGATATGTCAATTGGAAATATTGTAGGAAGTAATATTGTAAATTTACTTTTTATATTAGGAGTATCTGCAATTTTAAATCCAATTACAGTTCAAAAAAGCACAAAGAAATTTGATATTCCATTATGTTTAATTTTTACGATTATTTTTATGGTAATATGTAATACTAATAAGGAAATTACAAGATTAGAAGGATGCTTTCTTATTGTATTATTCATACTATTTATAATTTATACAATATATATAGCTCTAAAAAATAAAACTGATGATGAAGAAAGTGTAGAAGAAAATGGTGGTATATTAAAAAATATACTTTTAATATGTTTGGGAATTATATCCTTAAAAGTTGGAGGTGATATAACTGTACATCATGCAGTGAATATTGCAAGGATTTTTAATTTAAGTGAAAAAGTAATTGGAGTTACAATACTTGCAATAGGAACAAGTTTACCAGAATTAGTTACATCTGTATCAGCAGCAATAAAAGGAAAAAGTGATATTGCAATTGGTAATATATTAGGTTCAAATATTTTTAATATGTTACTAATTATAGGTGTTACTTCAATAATTTCTCCAATTACATATAATATAAATTACAATAAAGATTTACTAATATTAATAAATGGATTACTGCTATTGCCACTATTTACAGTGCTTTATCCAAAGAACAAAATTGGAAAATTAAATGGAGCAATTTATCTGTTTATTTATGTAGAATATATAATAAGTTTATTTATACATTAAAAGCGATATGTTTTCATATCGTTTTTTTCATTTTTTTACTTAAAATGCAATTATTAGTAAATAATTAATGAAAAAATTTCACATCATATAAATATAAAACAATTAAGGAGGAATTTTGATATGAAAAAAATAATTAGTATTGTTACATTATTATTAATATCTACAATACTTATGTTTTCAGTAAAAAGTTATGCAGTTTTATTAGACAAAGTTGATGTGAAACTAGATAAAGAAAAAGTAAAACCAGGAGAAAATGTTACAGTAAATGTAAACTTTGGAGAAAGTTTAGGATCATATACAGGAAGTATTTCTTATGATAATAAGCTTTTTGAATATGTTAGTGCAGAAGGCGGAACAGCAAATGATACAACAGATAAAGTGAAAGTTGTTTATTTTGATCAAACAGGTGGACAAGCTCCAAGAAACAATATGAGTGTGACTTTTAAAGCAAAAGATGGATTAACATCCTCAAATCCAACTGAATTTACAGTAACACTAGAAGGAATGGCAAATAGTGATGCTTCAATAAATTTTGATGATATAACAACACCAATAGTAAAAACAGTAGTTGTAGAACCTGAATTTTTACCATACGAAATTAAATTAAACTATACTGGAAGACTTATTGAAAATGAAGTAAAGGATATGAAAATAACTTATTCATCTAGTAGTGGACGTTATTATGAAAATGCAAGATTAGTGGCAAGTATGATAACACCAGAAGGAGCAACAGCTCAATTAATAGGTATAGATCAAGAATCTTTAAAACATGATATTCTTCAAAGTGGATGGGGAGATTCTCAAGGTTATAAAATTGGTGGAAAAGATTTTGCACAAGTTTTAAATGTACAAGGAACATTTTCTAAAGCAGGAGATTACAAATTAATTTTAAAATTAATAGATAGAGAAAATTCAGATGCAGTAATTTCTGAAAAATCATTTAATCTTATTGTAGGAACAGCTAATAATCAAACTGCAACAACTGAAAAACCAGAAGAAACTAAACCTACTATACAAGAAACACCAAATGCTCAACTTCCTCAAGTTAAAGAAGAAAATAAAACACCAACAAAGTTACCAAAAACAGGCATAAATGTATATATACCATTCGGAATGATTTTATTAAGTTTGGCAGGTGCATTTATAATTAATAATAGAAAAAATAAATAATTACAAGTAATGAGAATTTTCTCATTACTTACATAAAGAAAGGTAAAAAAATGGGAAGGAAAGAAAGGAGAAAGAGAAGAAAGAAGAGAATATTAAATTTTATAATTTTAATAACAATTCTGTTTATAACAATATATATAGGGATAGAAATATTTAGAGAAAAAAACTTTGAAAATGAAAATTATGAAATAAAAAGACTTTATATAGAAAATAATTTAAAAGAAGAAGTTGTAAAAGAAGATACAATTTATCCCAAGGAAAGTGTTCAACAGACATATAAAGGATATGATGTAGTTGCTAAACTCGAAATTCCTAAAATCGAATTAGAAACATATATAATTAATTTTTCTGAAAGTGCATTGAATGTTTCTGTTACTAAGTTTTGGGGAGCAAATGCAAATGAACCTGGAAATTTTTGTATAGCTGGACATAATTTTAAAAATAAGAATATGTTTCACAATTTAAAGGAATTAGAGATTGGAGATGAATTTAAGGTTAAAGATAATAAAGTTGGAATTGTAAATTATGAAATTTATAATATATATACAGTTGTTCCAGAAGATGTATCATGTCTTTCTCAAAATACAAATGGAGAAAGAGAAGTTACTTTAATTACTTGTACAAATGATTCTAAAAAAAGAATTATTATAAAATCACGAGAAAAGAGGGAATAAATGAAAAAAATAGGAATTTGCATTATAACTTTTATATTAGAATTATGTGCAATATTGTTTTATTTTAAGGTAAATGCGTCATCTAAATTGGAGGGTATAGAATGTTTTCCAATTAATTATCAAGGATATTTAAAAGTGCTTAAAAATAAACATCCAAATTGGAATTTTACAGCACTTTATACAGATTTAGATTGGAATTATGTAATTAATGAAGAAAACATTTTTGGTAGAAATTTAGTACCTAAAAACTATTCAGATGATTGGAAGAATACAAATCCAAATGAATATAATTTAGAAGTAGATTTAGGGTGGGTAGATAGTTCAAAAAGAGCAGTAGAATATTGCATGGATCCAAGAAATTTTTTGAATGAAATTAGAATATTTCAATTTGAAGGTTTATCTTATAATCCTAAAATTAATAACATTAATACAATTGAAAAAATTTTATATGGAACAGAATTTTATAATAAGAGAGTTTCTGAAAATTTTAGTGAAAAGTATTCAGATTTAATTTTGAAAGCAGGGGAAATTTCAAGTGTAAGTTCCTCTCATTTGGCATCTCGTATCAAACAAGAAGTTGGACCATTTTTAACTCATAGTTCAATTAGTGGGAATGTTACAGGATTTGAAGGTTTATATAATTTTTATAATATAGGTGCAACAAGTTCGAATGAACCTATGGGAGCAATAAAAAATGGGCTTACTTATGCAAGAGATGGAAAAGGTGCAAATGAACAAGTTAAACAAAAGTATTTAATTCCATGGAATACAAGAGAAAAAGCAATAACTGGTGGTGCAATTTTTATAGGGGATAGCTACATTAATAAAGGTCAAAATACAATTTATTTTCAAAAGTTTCATGTTAATTCTACTGTAAATAATGGATTATTTTGGCATCAATATATGACTAATGTACTTGCACCTTATAGTGAATCAAAGTCAATCTACAATGGTTATAATAAAAGTAATTTACTGGATATTAGTATGGAATTTATTATTCCTATTTATAATAATATGCCACAGATTCCCGCACAGAATCCTAATATTAATATGAAAGAATTTTTTAATGATAACACAACAGTATATTGTAATAGAAATAATGTATATATTAGGTCTGGTCCAAATACATCATATGAGATAATTACTCAAGTATCATATCCAGAAAAAATGAAACGAATAAAATTAGGAAATCAAATGGGAGAAAAGTGGGATATGGTAGTATTAGAAAATGGAATAATTGGGTATATTTATAATAATTATGTTTCAATAGATGAAAATATTTTGTATGGTGATGTAAATGGAGATGGAAAAATAACTAGTGTAGATTTATTAGTGTTACAAAGACATATATTAGGAATCGAACTACTTGACGAAAGAGGAAAAATTGCTGGAAATACTAGTAAGAATGGAAAAGAGCCAACTTCTGTTGATTTACTTGTTATTCAAAGACATATATTAGGAATAGAATATATAAGATAGGAGAAAATTTATGCTAAAAAATTTAAGAATAAATCATGAAGGAATATTACCAAGTTTTAGCCCAGATATTACAGAATATTATTTAACTGTATCTGAAGATATTAATAAAATAGATGTTGAAGCTATTCCAGAAGATCCTAATTTGAAAGTTGAAATTACTGGAAATGATAATTTAAAAATTGGAGAAAATTTGATTACTATTAATGTAACAGGTGAAGATGAAATTTATAATATACATGTTTTAAAAACAGATAATTATGAAACTTTAAATAATAATTTGGAAGTTTTATCAATTGAAAATGGATTGCTAGATCCACCGTTTGATAGTAATATAACTGAATATAAATTAGAAGTTATGTATGATGTTAAAAATTTGAATATTTTAGCTGTTCCTGAAAATGAAGATGCAATAATAGAAATTAGTCGGAGCATATGAATTGGATGTTGGTAACAATATTGTAGAAATTAATGTGATTTCTGAAAATAGTAGTACAAGTAAAATATATAAAATTGATGTTTATAGAAAAAGCAAAGTAGAAACAAAAGAATATAATCAAAAGCAAGAAGAAAATGAAGAAATTGTTAAAGAAATTATTAATAATCAAGTTATAGATGAGCCGTATAATGTTGAAAGAACAGCGTTAACAGTATCATATATAAATAATAATGAGATTATAAAAATTACGATATTAATTTTTATTTTATGTATAATTATGATTATTATTGTAAGTAAAAAACTAATTAACATAAAATATAGACAATTGTAATTATGTGTGATATAATAATAAGTGAGGTTTCTCAAATAAATAAAGGAGGTTAGTAGTTTTTTGTACCTGTAAACCTAAGTTTCACTAACATTATGAAAGGAAGGAACAATTATGCTGTTAATCAAAATTTTCTTAGCAATACTCGTAATCACAGGAGCCTTTTTCTCAATTGTCAAAAACAGGGTTGCGTCTACCGTTGTATCTGATGACATGGATTCCTACGAAAAGCGGCGTCGTGAAAATGAGGCTGAAGGTCTTAAGTCAATCCTTAAGTTGAAGCCCATTGCTATCGGTGCAATATGTGTGCTTTTTGTAGTAGCCTGCATTTTTGGAAGTGTATTTTTTACCAACGAGCAGGAAATCGGATTCACAAGAATGTTTGGGCAGAACACAATGATTGATGGTCCTGGTATGCACTTTAAGATTCCGTTCTTGAGTGAGAAGAAGATTTACGATGCTACAACACAGGGGATGCCAATTGGCTACTATGAAGAAAGCGATGAAACAATGGAAGAAGACAGTTTGATGATTACATCAGACTTCAATTTTGTGAACATTGACTTTTATGTTGAGTACCGTATTACAGACCCGATCGAGTACTGCTATGGATCTGATGACCCAGAAGGTGTTTTGAAAAATATTGCACAGGCATCTATCAGAAATACTGTTGGACGGTATGATGTAGATGCAGTTATGACGACTGGCAAGGGTGAAATTGAGACAATGGTTCGTGAAGACATTATCAAAGAACTTGAATCTCACAATTTGGGAATTACAATTGGTAATGTTACAATTCAGGATTCCGAAGCACCCACAGAAACAGTTGCACAGGCTTTTACGGATGTAAGTGATGCTCGTACCAAAGCAGAAGAGGATATTAATGCTGCTCGTGCATATGAGAATAGCAAAATTCCGGCTGCAGAAGCTCAGGCAGAAGAAATCAAACAGGCTGCTAATGCATCAAAGACTGAACGTATTAATGAGGCAAAAGAGGAAGTGGCAAGGTTTGAGGCTCTTTTTAAAGAGTATCAGAACAATCCTGGAACTGTGAAAATGCGTCTGTACTATGAGGCAATGCAGGAGGTTCTTCCAAACATGGAGATTATCATTGGCGAAGATGCCAAAGTTATCTATGTGAAAGATGGATCTGAAAGCAAAGTCGGTACTTCAGCAGCTGTTTCTCAGGCTACGTCCAATGAAACAAAGAGCACATCCGAAAATTCAACTGATACATCCAAAAGTGCAACTGAGTAATTCAGCAATAACGATTTCATGTAACTTTTCAAAACAAATTTGGAGGTAAAAAAATGAAAAAAGATATAAGAACAATCGTTTTTTCTGTAATCGCTATTTTGGTGATTTTCATCGGAACCAGTTTTTTTGGATACAACACCAAGAACAACAATGTGCTGATCGTCCAGCTCGGCGAGGTTGTTGATACTAAGACAGAACCTGGAATCTATTTCAAGATTCCTATCATTCAGACTACCAAAAATATCTACGTTGGTGAACGGCTGTATGATATTCCGTCTTCTGAGGTAATTACTTCAGATAAGAAGTCAATGATCGCCAACTGCTATGTAACATGGAAGATCACAGATCCTAAAAAGTACTATCAGACATTGTCATCTGAGGCAGTGGCTCAAGGCAGAATTGACGTTGTTGTCTATAATGCCATGAAAAATGTAATAAGTTCCACATCTCAGGATGATGTAATCGGTGGAAAAGATGGCTCCCTTGGAGAAACAATTATGAAGAAAATCTCCATGGAGCAGTATGGTATTACTATTACAGCTAATGAGATTAAAGTGCTGGATTTGCCGGATGTGAATAAAGATGCTGTTTACAATCGGATGATTTCTGAACGTAATGCAATTGCAGCTGAATACAAAGCAAACGGTGAACGTGATGCGAAGAATATCAGAAGTGCAGCAGATGCTAAAGCAAGAACACTTATATCTGATGCACAGGTGATTGCGGCAAGCGCTAAGGCAGAAGGTGAAAGCGGGTATTTCAAAACTCTTGCAGATGCTTATGGTGCATCTCCTGAGAGACAGGAATTCTACAATTTCATTATCGGTTTGGATGCGATGAAAGAGTCTCTTGCCAAAGGCGGAACAATTGCCATTGATAAAGATTCTCCGCTTTACAACATTCTGATTAACCAGAACTGAAAAGTTGGACAAAAAATAACTAATAACCTATAATCCTTTAACTCCTCAGGCACATATAATGTGTGCCTGAGGAGTTTTTTATATTATGTAAAAAAATATATAGCTTAAAAAGCTTGATAAATAAAGAATTTCTATAATAATATAAAAAAAAACAAAAAATTTACATAAACTATTGACATTATATTTTATTGGTGCTATAATAATAATTGTCACAGGGAATTATTCCCAAAATCATAAAACTAAATAAGGAGGAAAAAGAATGACAGCAAGAGGCAGACCCTGTAACTTTTTCAAACACAAAAACTTAAATAAGTAGATCACAGCCGGCGGCCAATCCAGATGATCAGGCGAAGGGCCGAAGAGGAGAAGAGTATGCGGAAAAGATATAGTAGTGGCTTTGTATAGCAAGTCAATTTTCCAAAACGTAAATGAATGATCGAATGCGAATGCGGTGCCAAAGAGCACAAGCGAGGAGGATCAGAAAATGAGAAAACGGTACACAAGTGGATTCATTTAGGTAAGAACATTTTTTCAGAAATGAAAATGATCGTGATCAAGCGCCCGCAGAATGGCGGGCAAAAAAAGACGCAAAGCGCAATCGGAGGACTAAAATGAACAGACGGTATTTTAGTGGTTTTATCTAGCTACGAGTTTTGAAAACAAAAAACAATAGTTGCTGGAATCATATCGAATACGTAGTTTTATGAATTAACTAGCGCCACCCTAAATTTAGGGTGGCGCCATTTTTTTATATTTGACATAATAGAAAAAAAGTAGTAAAATAATAGATGTAGTATATATGAACTGTGAAAAGGAAAAGTAAAATAGAGGTTACTTACAGAGAGAAAGTGTGATACGCTGAAAACATTTTTAAGAAAACATATTTGAAAAACTACCTTGGAGTTCCCATTTGAAAAAGTGGCGTGTAAGATGCGTTAAAATCTGTTAAGAGTTAAACAGTAGGGTGGAACCGTGAGAAAATAAACTTACCCCTATAAGCTAATAATAGCTTATAGGGGCTTTTTGTATATTAAAATTAATTTTATGAAAAGCTCCTATAAGAAAGGCTTAAATAAATTTTTATACGCTAGAAAGCGAAGAAAGGAATTTATTATGTTTAAAATTAAATTACATGGAGGACAAACAAGAGAAGTTGAAGAAAGTCTTTATTGGCATACAACTTCACATATTATGGCGCAAGCTGTAAAAAGATTATTTCCAAATGCAAAACTTGCAATTGGACCATCAATTGAAAATGGATTTTATTATGATTTTGATGTAGAAAAACCATTTTCTGAAGAAGATTTAAAAGCAATTGAAGAAGAAATGAAAAAAATCATTAAAGAAGATTTAGAACTTGAAAGATTTGAACTTCCAAGAGAAGAAGCTATTAAATTAATGAATGACAAAGAAGAGCCATACAAGGTAGAATTAATAAATGATTTACCAGAAGAAGAAGTTATTTCTTTTTACAAACAAGGAAACTTTACAGATTTATGTAGAGGACCACACTTACCAACAACAGGAGCTGTTAAAGCAGTAAAATTATTAACATCATCAGGAGCTTATTGGAGAGGTGATGAGCACAACAAAATGCTTCAAAGAATTTATGGAATTTCATTCCCAAAAGCTAGTCAATTAGATGAATATTTAAATATGCTTGAAGAAGCTAAAAAAAGAGATCATAGAAAACTTGGAAAAGAATTAGACCTATTCTTTTTTGATGAAACAGCACCAGGTATGGCATATTGGATGCCAAAAGGTTTCAAAATGATGAATATTTTAATAGACCTTTGGAGAAAAGAACATGAAAAAAGAGGTTATCTAGAATTTTCAGGACCACAACTAAATAGTAGTGAATTATGGAAAACATCAGGACATTGGGATCATTATAAAGAAGATATGTTTGTTTTAACAGATTCAGATGGAAAAGAACAAGCATTAAAACCAATGAACTGCCCAAATGCAATAAAAATATTTGCTTCAAAATTAAGAAGTTATAAAGATTTACCATTAAGATTTAATGATATAGATGTTATTCATAGAAATGAAAAATCAGGACAATTAAATGGATTATTTAGAGTAAGAATGTTCCGTCAAGATGATGCACATAACTTTATTACAGAAGATCAAATTGGATCTGAAATTAAAGATATTATCGAAATAGCAAAATATTTATATGGAATATTTGGATTAGATTTTGAGTTAACATTATCAACAAGACCAGATGATTATATGGGAGATATTGAATTATGGAATAAAGCTGAAGCTAACTTAAGGGATGTTTTAGACGAACTATGTGGGGAAGGACAATATAGAATTAATGAAGGTGATGGAGCATTTTATGGACCCAAAATTGATATCAAAATGAAAGATTGTTTAGGAAGAGAATGGCAAATGGGAACAGTACAAGTTGATTTCCAATTACCACTTAGATTTAATTTATCTTACATTGATTCAAACGGAGAAAAGAAAACACCAATATTAATTCATAGAGCACTATTTGGATCATTTGAAAGATTTATTGGTATTATTACAGAACATTTTGCAGGTGCTTTCCCAGTGTGGCTTGCTCCAGTACAAGTAAAAGTTTTACCAATATCAGATAACCAAAAAGCATATGCAGATAAAGTTGTAGAAGAATTAAATAGAGTAGGTTTAAGAGTTGAATTAGATGATAGACAAGAAAAAATTGGTTATAAGATTCGTGAAGCACAACTTCAAAAAGTACCATATATGTTAATTTTAGGAGAAAAAGAATCAGAATCAAATGCAGTTGGAGTACGTGCTAGAAAAGAAGGCGATATTGGAGCTATGAAAATAGAAAAATTTATCTCAAAAATTGAAGAAGAAGTAAAAAGCTTTAAATAAAAAGTGAAAGTGAAATTTAAGGAATGCTATTAAATTTCACTTTTTTATTTTAGAAGTGAAATTTAGGAAGGTTTGAGAAATTTGAGTTTTCTATTGTTATTTTTTATGTTTATATATATAATGAAAGAAATTAAAGAAGATAAGAAAGGAGTATTAAGATTAAATATCTTAATGAAAAATTTAATGATAGTAGATAAAGGAACAAGTAAAGCAACAGTAATTATATTGATAATAATAATTTTTATATTAGTTGCAATCCTTGTATATTCAGTAGTAACAAAGGAAGAACAAACAAATCGTTCAAATCCAGTAGTCTCAGAAGATTATCAAGAAGTTAGTAATAACAAAGAAGTAATGTCGTCATCAATAGAGATTGTTCCAACAATGCAAGATACAGTATTAGGAAATATGGCTTGGTGTGGGGCATTTCAACTTGTATGGAATGATATGCAGGATAATTTAGTTGCTGGTGATGTAAAATTTGATGAACCTAATGAGATGGTAGATAATTTGAATAAACAAAAATTTAATGAAAATAGTATTTCAGATGAATATTATTATAAAAAGTGGGGCTTGGTAAGTTCAGACTTAAAAGAAGAAATTGTAGATGGAATTAAAGAAAAATTTAATGAAAAAAGTGATATCTTAGATTTATTTGATTGGACAGAAGAAGATGATAAGTATTTATTTTATGCAATGCTAAAAAGAATTTTTGAATTTGAAAATGAATTTACTATATTAGAAAAAAATAAATTTGGAACTGAAGAAAATGTAGAATATTTTGGTATAAATAATCAAACAGAAAATTCAGTAAGAAATCAAGTAGAAATTTTATACTATACAGATGAAAATAATTTTGCAGTTATTTTATATACTAAACAAGGTGATAATATAATGATTGTAAGAAATCCAGAAGGAAATACTTTTGAAGAAATATATGCAAATGCAAATGAAAAGGCTTCAAATGATAGTGGAAGTAAAGCTTTTGGTGAGAAAGATACTTTGTCAGTTCCAAATATTAATTTAGATATAATGAAAAGATATGATGAATTAGAAAATAAGCCATTTAAAAATAAAGATGATGAACCAATAATTATATCTCAAGCATATCAAACTGTAAAAATGACTTTAGATAATAAGGGGGGAGCTGTTAAAAGTGAAGCAGGAATTATAACTCAAAAAGC
>CAORJJ010000063.1 GCA_948517135.1 uncultured Clostridia bacterium
TTAGTAGAATATTTTTAAAGAAAATAGGGAATCTCAAACTTGTTTTGAGGGCGCTATTTTCTTTAAAAATTTAATTCTACTTTAAAATATGGCGGATTACCGAGAACTTTAAATGAAGAAAATATATTATCAAAATATATATTATAAATAAAAATTACTCACCCAAATAACAATTTCTTGCATAAAAAATAAAATTTGGAAAAAAATATAAATAAATTTTATAAAGGAAAGTGAAGATATGAAAAAAAAGATTTTATTTATTCTAAGTTTAATTTTAATTATTAGCATAATTATTTTTGTTCCGACATACAATTATGCATTATCAAAATATGGTTCAAGAGGAAATGAAGTAAAGAAAATACAAGAAAAATTAAAAGCTTGGGGATATTATTCAGGAAGTGCAGATGGAATTTATGGAAGTCAAACATTTGAAGCTGTAAAAAAATTTCAAAGAAAAAATAATTTGCAAGTAGATGGTGTTGCAGGTGAAAAAACTCTTGCAGCATTAGGTATAACATCATCTAGTAAACCAGCTTCAGGAAATTCTAGTAATAATACAGACTTAAATTTATTAAGTAAATTAGTTTATGCAGAAGCAAGAGGCGAACCATATAAGGGAATGGTTGCGGTTGCTGCAAGTGTATTAAATAGAGTTGCAAATTCTAAATTTCCAAATACAATTGCAGGAGTAATATATCAATCAGGTGCATATACATGTGTTGCTGATGGACAAATAAATTTATCACCTAATGAACAAGCTAGAAAAGCAGCACAAGATGCAATAAATGGCTGGGATCCAACATCAGGGTGTATTTATTATTTTAACCCTAATACAGCAACATCAGGCTGGATATGGAGTAGACCTCAAGTTATGACAATTGGAAAACATATTTTTTGTAAATAAAATTGACAAAAACTCAACAAATTGGTAATATATGTGTAATACAAATAAAATTTTTGAATAAATACAAAAATTTTAAGGAGAAGTAAATGACAATATATCCCAATTTTTATTTTAAAAAAGTTACAGAAATTAAACCAGAATTTTTAAAGGAAAATAATATAAAAGCTTTAATATTAGATGTAGATAATACTTTATTAGATTTTGATTTGAATTATGTTGATGGATTACTAGAATGGTACAACAATATAAAAGAAAATGGAATTAAATGTATAATTGTATCTAATAGTAATAAAACTAAAAAGGTGGAAATGGTAGCAAATTTTCTAAATATATCATATATAAAATTTGCTACAAAACCACTTAAAAGAGGTTTTAAAAAAGCTATAAAAGAATTAGATCTGCCTGAAAAAAATATAGCAGCAGTAGGTGATCAAATATTTACAGATGTAATTGGTGCAAATAGAATGAAAATGAATTCAATTTTAGTAGAACCTTTAGCTGAAAAAGATATTTGGATGACAAAGTTTAAAAGACCTATTGAAAATTTAATAATAAAGAAATATTTAAAGAAAATAAATGGGTAGGAAATAATGTATTTTAATAATGTATTTATAGGTTATTATGTTTTAATTGCTTTTTGTGGATTGATAGTTGGAAAATTTATAGCATGGTGTAATATAAGAATTCCAGAAAATAAAAAGATATTTTCTAAAGAATTTTTTAAGGAAAACAAAAATGGATTAAAACTAAATTATATTTTTATGATAATTGTCGCAATTATATATGTATGCTTATTATATAAATTTGGAATTGAAAAAGAAGATGTATTAAAAAATTTAGACTTGATTAAATTTTTAATATTAACTCCAATGTTAATATTAGCTTTTTCAATAGACTCATCTCATAGAATTCTTCCAAACAGATTAAATTTAACAATATTAGAAATTGGGCTAATAATAACATTTGTGTATGGAATTTCAAATGTAAATATGGCAAAAGATTATATTGTTGGAATGTTTATAGGAGCACTTATTTTTTCAGTTATAACGTTATTAGGATGGATAATAACTGGAAAAGAAGCAATGGGACTCGGAGATGTTAAATTTATGGTTGCAATTGGTTTGTACTTTGGTGCAAATACTATTGTAGAAATTTCTTTACTTGCTTTTGTTGTTGCAGCAGTGTTTTCAATAATATTACTATTTGTAAGAATATTAATATTAAAAAAGAAGGATGATTACATAGCTTTTGGACCTTTTCTAGCAATGTCAGCTATTGTTTGTATATTTTTACCATCTAATTTAGTATTAGATTCTTTTTTAAGTTTTTGCAAAGTTATAAGTAACCAAATTTTATAAAAAATTTTTTGAGAGGATGATATATATGAATCCAAGAATTAAGTGGTTAAGAAATCAATTAAGTTCATTAAAACTAGAGGGGATGATAATATCTAATCCAGTAAATGTTAGATATTTAACAGGTCTTTCTGAAGAAGGCTTTTTGATAATTGCGCCAAAGGAAAATATATTTGTTACAGATAGCAGATATATAGAAAGTGTAAATAGAAAATTAACTATAAGTGATGAAATTGTTAGTTATAATTCAAAAGATCTTAGTAAATATGATTATGAATCAATTTTTATGACAAATGATAATGTTGGATTTGAAGAAAATTATGTTACTTATGAAAAATATAAAAATTATTTACATACATATCAAGTAAATTTACTTGAAACAGAAGGACTAATAGAGAATGCACGTATAGTAAAAGATGAAGAAGAAATTGAATATATTACAAAAGCATGTGAAATTACAGATAAAGCATTTGAATATATTATAAGAAATATAAAAGAAGGAATGACAGAAAAAGAAGTTGCTTTTGAAATTGAAAAGTTTATGATTCAAAATGGTGCTGATGGTTTAGCATTTGAATCTATTGTCGCTTTTGGTGAAAATACATCAATGCCACATTGTGTTCCAACTGATAGAAGAGTAGAAAAAGGAGATATAATACAATTCGATATTGGTGC
This sequence comes from uncultured Clostridia bacterium, assembly GCA_948517135.1. Classification (GTDB taxonomy): domain Bacteria; phylum Bacillota; class Clostridia; order TANB77; family CAG-508; genus Scatovivens. The sequence goes on from CAORJJ010000063.1 coordinate 2,935, forward strand.
TAGATATAAAGGATATTGTTCTGATTTTTCACGAGTAATTTTTGCAGAAGAAGTTAAAGAAGAATATAAAGAGGCATATGAATTTGTTTTAGAACAGCAAAGAAAGATAAGTTCACTTTTAAGAGATGGTGCGAATGTAAAGACAGTAATTAAAGATAGAGAAACAGAGTATAAATTAAAAAATTATGATATACTGCATGCATTTGGTCATGGTGTTGGAATAGATATTCATGAAAAACCTATATTAAGATCGAAACAGGATTATATATTAAAAGAAAATTCTATTATTGCAATAGAACCAGGAGTGTATAAAGCAGGAAAATTCGGAATGAGAATAGAAGACACATTTATTGTTGGAAAAACAGAATGTAGAAATTTAACAAAGTCTAAAAAAGATTATACAGTAATAAAATTAGGATAAACTATTGATTCAAAAGGAAAAATATGTTAATATAATATGTAGTTTAAATAAAACGAAAAGGAGAGAATTAGTATGGCAGATGTATATATGGCAGGAGATTTAAGAAATAACACAACATTTGAATTAGATGGAAACGTTTTCAAAGTTGTTGAATTTCAACATGTAAAACCAGGAAAAGGAGCAGCTTTTGTTAGAGTAAAAATGAAAAATGTAATAACAGGAGCAGTTATTGAAAGAACATTCAATCCATCTGAAAAATTACAAGGTGCTGAAATAGAAAAAAGAGATATGCAATATTTATATCAAGATGAAGGTTTATATTATTTCATGGATAATGAAACATATGAACAAATACCATTAAATGAAGAACAATTAGGAGATGCTTTAAAATATATAAAAGAAAATATGAATGTTACAGTATTATCTTTTAAAGGAAAAGTATTTAATGTAGAACCACCAATGTTTGTTGAACTAGAAGTTACATATACAGAACCAGGATTTAGTGGAAATACAACAACAACATCTGGTAAACCAGCAACATTAGAAAATGGTTTAGAAATATCAGTTCCATTATTCGTAAATATTGGTGATGTTATCAGAATAGATACAAGAACTGGTGAATACATGGAAAGAATTTAATTAAAAAAGTTTAAAGGATTGACGGCTATGCCGTCTTTTTTTATTGTAAGATGTAGATGGCATCCAGTTGTTGCACCATTTGTTGGATTTCCATTAGAGTCTTTGTATGGATTATTAGGAATATTATAAATATTTTTAGGACCAACTTTTCCAATAATATCTCCTTTATCAATTTTGTCTCCAAGATTTACTAAAAAAATGGGAGAAAGATGACAATAAGAAACTGATATATTATTATTAGAGATTATAATAGTGCAACCGATTGGCTCCATTAAATCCTACATAATCAACCTTTCCATTGGCTACAGAATATACGAGCGTATTTTGAGGAGCTGAAATATCTATACCAGAGTGATTTGATGAACTTCCATTTACTGGAGATTTTCTTGGACCAAAATAAGATGTTATTGTATGAAAACCTGGAATTGGCCAAAAGAAGTTGCTAGAAGAAAAGTAATAATCAGAAATTACATTTTCTGTTGAAGTTAATTTAGATAAGTAAAAATTGGAAAAAATAATAATATTAGAAAAAATGATTAAAATAATAAGTATTGTAAAAAAGAATGAAGTAAAACTATTAATAAAAATACCTCCTTAATTGATAAAAAAGAATATAAAAAAACTAGATTTTATTCAAATCTAGTTTTTGGCAGGGGTAGAAGGACTCGAACCCTCACAGGCGGTTTTGGAGACCGATGTGCTACCATTGACACTATACCCCTAAATGAAATTAACAATTAATATAATAACATATACTAAATTATAATTCAAGAAGATTTTTAAAAAATATTAATAAATTTTGAAAATGCTTTTATTATATGGAATACAAATTTTTAGATAAAATAATTCCAAAAAAAAGGTATTGCAAAGGAAATTTAGAAATGTTAAAATATTATTAGTATTAATTTTTTAATAGTGAAAGGGGAAAAAATGAGTAAAATATCAAAATTATTAGTTATGGCACTTGTAGTTTTAGCTGTAATTACAATGTCTTTAAATGTTAATGCAGGAACAAAAGAATTAACAGAGTATGTTACAAATTATCATGTTATCAATGGAATGATGTTTGAATTAACAAATAGTCAAAAAACAGCTATAAGAGATGATCTTGCAAAAAATGTAAATGATTCACAAGCTGATACAGCATATGCAAAAATTATGGAAGCAGAAAAATTAGTTACAGATTCAGGTGTAAAAGATGTTGCAAATTTAAGTGCTGATGTAAAATCAAAAATTATTTCATTAGCTACAGATGCTGCTAGTGCAGTTGGACTAACATTAAAAGTTAATACATCTGATAATACATATACATTAACACGTAATTCTAAAGTTTTAGCTTCTGGAAAAGTTGAATCTTTAATTACAAAAGATGTAGCTTCTTTACCAGGAAATATAAATACATCTACAACAAAACCAGCAGGAGAAACATTATTATATACAGGTGCTAACTATGCAGTATATGCAGTAGTAGTTTTAGCAATTGTTGCCGTTGCAGTCGTTGTAAAAAAAAGAGCATAATCTGTAAATGATAAAAAATATATTAAAAAGTATAAAAGCAGCTATTATTTCGTTAATAGTTGCTTTTTTGTTTGTACTTTTAATTAGTTGTATTGTAATAAAGGTTAGTAAAGAAAAATTTGAAATGGCAACGAACCTTTTACAAATAATAACAATTAGTGAAAATAATGTTCAAACAATAACTCCAGTTTTAGAAGGAGATGTATTAGTAAATTATCCAACATATGGAAGTAAATATGCTAATATAAAAATAGAAAGTATTAATGTAGATTTACCAGTATATTATGGTGCAACATATAATATTTTAAAAAGTGGTGTTGCTCATGATGATATATCATATTTTCCAGGAGAAGGTGGAAGTGTAGTTATGGCTGGTCATAATTTTAAGTCTTTTCTTGCTAATTTACCAAAAGCTGAAATTGGTGATGAAATATTATTAGATACGACATATGGAACATTTAAATATGAAATACATGAAACAAAGATTATTGATGAAACAGCAACAGAGGAAGTTCCAATACAAAAAGAAAAAGAAATTTTAATGTTATATACATGTTGGCCAATAAATAACATTGGTCATGCTACTCAAAGATATGTAGTATATGCAAATTTGGTTGAAGCAGAGTAATTTTTAGGAGGAAGGATATAGAATGAGAATTTTAAAAACTATATTAAATATAATTTTATCATTTTTACTAATTATTGTAATTGCAATGTCTTTTGCTATTAATATTCTAGGAAACAAAATTCTAAATAAAAATTACTTTATTTCAAAATTAGAAGAGACAGAATTTTATTTACAAGTTTCTAGGGAAGTAGAAAATGGATTTGAAAATTATATATATCAATCTGGATTACCAGAAGATACAATAAAAAATTTATTTACTGAAGATGATATCAAAAAAGATGTAAATAGTATTGTGAATAAATTATATGATGGAACTGATATTACTTTAAGTAGTGAAAATGTTAAAGAAAATTTAGATAATAAAATAAATGAATATCTTGAAAAAGAAGATATGAAAATGAATAATCAAGGAAAAGAAAATATAAAAAAATTTGAAGATTTAATTGTAAAAGAGTATACCAAAAATGTAAACGCTTCAAATACTTTGTATTCAAAAGGACATGAGGGAATAGAGACCTTAAACAGAATATATAATAAAGTAGGAAATATTCCAATAATTGCAATAATTATATTATTAGTGTTGTTAATTTTAATTAATATAAAAGATTTATTAAATGGAATTAATTATGTAGGAATTTCATTATTATCATTAGGAGTACTAATTAAATTAGCTATAAATCTAATTAATAGTAATATAAATATTGATGATTTGCTTGTATTAACAACATCGATAAGCAATTTGATTATAAATATTATTAATGATATTTTGTTTGAGTTATCAGAAAAATCTAATATTTGTATTGTAGCTGGAATAACTGCAATAATTATAACTGCTATTTTAAAAAATATTAACTTTACAAAACAAGAAAAATAAAATAGAATATTTATGAAAAGTATTTTTTGGAGGATAAACATTGAGCCAACAAAAGAATTTATATAATGTTATATTACCATTATTTATTATACTTATAGGTTGTATTTTTATAGCCTATAATGATTATAAAGATAGTTTTTATATTGATGATACTCAAGTGAATCAAGAAATAAATGATAATACATTAAAAATAATATCTAGTTCTGAAAATAAAGATATGGAAGATAACATAAGGAATTATGCTAAAAGTCAAGGAATAGATGTATTATTTGAATATGCTGGAACTTTAGATATTATGGAAAAATTGAATATGGGTGAAAAATATGATGCAGTATGGACTTCAAATTCAATTTGGCTATATATGTTAAATAAAGAAGTTTCAATCTTAAATTCTAAATCAACAAGTACAAATCCAGTTGTTTTTGCTATAAAGGAATCTAAAGCGCAAGAATTAGGATTTAAAGATAAAGAAATTTATACATCAGATATTATAAGTTCTATAAAAAATGGAAAATTAAAATTTAGCATGTCTAATCCAACTCAAACTAATTCAGGTGCAACAGCATATCTTGGATTATTATCATCAATAGCAGGTAGCCCAGAAGTTTTAAAATTATCAGATATTGAAAATGAAAATGTAAAATCTGAATTAATATCATTATTTACAGGACTTGAACGTTCTTCTGGTAGTGAAGAATTTTTAGAAGAATTATTTATAAATGGTTCTTATGAGGCAGTTGTAACATATGAATCATCAATAATAAATATAAATAAAAAATTAAGTGACAATAAATTAGAAACTTTATATGCTTTATATCCAATAGATGGTGTGTCTATTTCTGATTCACCTTTTGCATATATCGATAATGGAAATGAAAATAAAAAAGAAAATTTTGAGATTATACAAAATTATATATTAAGCAGTGAAGGACAAAAAGAATTAGAAAGATTAGGAAGAAGAACTTGGTATGGTGGAGTAAATCCGAATGCAGATAAAAATGTATTTAATCCCAATTGGGGAATTGATACAAATAGATATATAGTACCAATAAAATTCCCAAATACAGAAGTTATACAAAATTCACTTGCACTTTATCAATCTGAATTAAGAAAACCTGTTCATACAATATTTTGTTTAGATTATTCAGGAAGTATGATAGGAGAAGGAAATAGTCAGTTAGTAGAGGCAATGGAATATATTTTAACTGAACAAAATGCCAAAAAAGATTTACTACAATTTACTGAAAAAGATAAAATAACAGTAATACCATTTAGCACATATGTATTAAATACATGGAATGCAGAAAATGGTTTATCTACTGATGAGTTAATTAATGATATAAAATCACAAACTGCTAGAGGATCAACCAATATATATGAGCCTACAATTAAAGCATTAGAAATTTTAAATAAGGAAGATTTAAGTAAATATAATGTATCAGTTGTTTTAATGACAGATGGACAGTCAAATTTAGGAAAATATTCTGAATTTGAAAAATTTTATAATTCTAATAATAAGCAAATTCCTATATATTCAATAATGTTCGGTGATGCTTATGAAAAAGAATTGCAAGAATTAGCAAATTTAACAAATGGAAAAACTTTTGATGGAAAGACAGATTTATTAAAAGCATTTAAAGAGGTGAGGGGATACAATTAAAATGAGTAAAAAGAATACTAACAAACCAATAATTTCAGCTTTAATTGGAGGAGCATTTTTTGCAGTTCCATATTTAGCGCTAAATGTTTCTTTATTACCATCTTTAGGAATTGCAGTGATTGCATATGGTGCTGGAAATTTATTATTGTCAGATACTTCAAATAAACTTGAGTCAAATAATAGTAATGAATCTTTTTACGATTTGTTAAATAATGCTAAGAAAAATAATGCTAAAATATATGAGGTAATGAATAAAATAGAAGATAGAGAACTAGTAAAAAATATTGAAGAGATACACGATACATCAGCCAAAATAATTGATGAAATTTCAAAATCTCCTTCAAAATTAAATAAAGGACAGAACTTTTTTAATTATTATTTACCAACAACATTAAAACTTCTAATAACTTATGATAATATAGAAAATCAAAATCTAAATACAGATGAAATTAAAGAAACAATGGAAAATACAAAACAAATGATTATAAAAATAAATTCATCATTAAAAATTCAATTGTCAAATTTGTTTCAATCAGAAATTATAGATACAGATGCAGAAATAAAAGTATTTGAAAGTATGCTTAAATCAGAAGGAATAAATGCAGAAAATGATTTTGATTTAAAATAAAGGAGGATTCTTAATTTGAATAAGAAAATTTTAGGATTTGCAATATTAGTTATTTTAATATTTGTAATAATAGGAATAAAATTTTTTACAGATAATTCTATTGAAGAAAATAATATTTCTAAGAATGAGAATGAAAACTTAATAGATGTTACAGTTGCTGTTGGTGGCGGAAAAGAAGATTTTATTGCTGATGAACGTGTTAATCAAATAATGAAAGATAAGTATGGAATTAATGTGATATATGATTCATGGAGTAATGGAAAGATAGTAAAAGAACCATTAGTTAGAAAAGATGGATCAAGTTATGATTTAATGTTTTGTTCTGATCAAAGATTTTTAGATTATTATAGATTAGCTCCAAATAAAGTAAAAAATGAAGCTGATAGATATCCAATTTTGCAAGGTGGACTTACATTAAATACACCAATAGTTATATATAGTTGGGATAAAGTTGTAGATAGTTTAGTTGCAGAAGGAATTGTTACAGAAGAAAATGGAACCTTTTTCATTACAGATATGGATAAGCTTTTAAACTATATATTAGAAGGTAAAAAATGGTCTGATATAGGTTTAGATATGTTATATGGTAATATTAATATTGCTTCTACAGATCCAGTTACATCTTCACCAGGTGCAACTTATTATGGACTATTGCTTTCTATTATGAGTGGTGGAAGTGTTACTGAAAATAATTTAGAAGAGAATCTTCCAAAATTAAAAGAATTTTATGAGAAGTCTGGCTATATGAATAACACACCAGCAGATTTGTTTGAAAAATATTTGAAGACTGGAATGGGTGGAGAGCCAATGATTGTTGATTATGAAAAATCAATAATTGAATTTGCAACATCAAATCCAGATGGATTTAATCAAGTAAAAGATAGTATAAGAATACTGTATCCATCACCTACAATTTGGAATTCCCATTGTATAGCAACATTTACAGATAATGGAAATATATATAGTAGTGTTTTTGAAGATTCAGAAATAGGACAAATTGCATGGGAAAAATATGGTTTTAGAACAGGTGTTGGTTCTGGAAATTATGATGTATCTAAAGTTGGAATTCCAGGAATACCGCAAACAATAACTAAAACTGTTTCAAGTTTAAAGATGTCTATGTATGACAGATTAATAGAATATTTAAGTAATTAAATGGAGGAAAAAAATGAGTGAAGCATTAGAATTGAAAGTTGAGCCTAAAGTGGCTTCAGAAAAAATTGAAAAAGAAATTTTAACAGGAGAAAAAGTAACTGATGAAAAAGTTGAAAGTTCATTAAATTATGATTTACTTACTCAAGAAGAAAAAAATGCAATAGATGAATTTTGTACTAAAATAGATGTAAATGATTCAACACAAGTATTACAGTTTGGAGCAGCAGCACAAAGTAAAATTTCTGATTTTTCAGACAATGTATTAAATAATGTAAAAACAAAAAATGCAGGAGAAGTAGGGGAATTATTAACAAATTTAGTAGTACAAGTGAAAAACTTTGATACAGATATTCCAGAATCAATGAATCCAAAAGGATTGAAATCTATATTTTTCAGTGCTAAAAAACAAATTGAAAAAATGATTGCAAAATATGATCAAGTATCAAATAATGTTGATAAAATAGAAAAACAATTAGAAACACAAAAAATTAGAATGTTAAAAGATATTACTATATTTGATACAATGTATGAAAAGAATTTAGAATATTTTAAAGAAATTTCATTATATATTATTGCTGGAGAGAAAAAACTAGAAGAATTAAGAAATGTTATTTTACCAGAATTACAAAAAAAAGCTCAAGAAACAGGAGAGCAAACAGATGCTCAAAAAGCAAACGATATGGTTAATGTGATTAATAGATTTGAAAAGAAAATATATGATTTAAAAACAACAAGAATTATTTCAATTCAAATGGCTCCACAAATTAGATTAATTCAGAATAATGATAGTGAATTAGTAGAAAAAATTCAAAGTTCTTTGATAAATACAATTCCTCTTTGGAAAAATCAAATCGTTATTGCTTTAGGATTAGTTAATTCAAAAAGTGCATTAAATATTCAAAAATCTGTTACAGATACAACAAATGAAATGTTAAAGAAAAATAGTGAAATGTTAAAACAAGGTACTATTGAAATTGCTGAAGAATCAGAAAAAGCAATAGTAAATGTAGAGACATTGCAACAAACAAATAAAGATATAATTGAAACATTAGACAAAGTTCTTGAAATCCATGAAAATGGAAGAGTAAAGAGAATAGAAGCAGAAAAAGAACTTGTTAATATTGAAAAAGAATTAAAGGAAAAATTACTTGAAATTAAAGTAAAAAAAGACTAATATAATAAAATTAATAATATTGAAGGGAAAATAAAGCCAAGGACTGCTAGAAGAATTATAGCAATTCCTCCAGTTTTATTTTCTTTTTCTTTAATTTCAAACATTCCATAGTAGTATGATTTTATACATGCAAGTAATAAAACGAAAATAAATAAATATTTCATATAAGCTCCTTTCAAGTGAGTAAATTTTTTCTTATTTTTATTGAAGCTTTGTAGAATAATTTAAAAATTTAAAGTGACGCGCAGTTTGGAGTGCAAAGCACGACAGTAAGGAACAATAAATTTTTAGAATTATCTACAAAGTATAATATAATGTTAGTAAAAAATTACTCACTTAAATAACAATTTATTCTTTATTAAATAAATTACTAGAATTTATTTCTGTATCTACATTTACATCAAAAAATGAGTCTTGAAAAATTTCATCCCAATGTACTTTTTTAAATTCATCTTCTGTAAGATATTGTGACTGACAGACACTTTTAAATCCAATTACATCAGTATTATATTCTTTTGTAAGCTTATATACATATTGCTTTATAATATTTGAAATATAAATATTTGCAGCTTTTTCTAGTTTTTCAATATTTTCATTATTAATGTAATTAAATACACTTCCAGAGCTTCTGATAGATCCTTTTGGATGAACATCAATAGTTATATATGGGCTATTATTAATTATATTTACAGATACTTTAGTGTCTTTATACAATTCAATATCTAAGTCAACATAAGAATCTTTATCAAATGGATTTTCTAAAGTAATAGTTGTAGCATTTAGTTTATTGATACAAATAGAATGAGCAATTGTATCTAAAGAGTCAACATGAGTAACCATAAATTCATTATTGAATAGTGCAATACCAGATGTTTGAACTGTTTCATCTGAAACAATAGTATATATAGCAATAGGTTGAATACTTTCATTGTGTAAACTTTCAAAAAAGTCTCCAAATGTAGTACTAATTGTAAGCCCAGTACAATCACTACAAGTTTTTAAGTAATCAAATAATCTAGAAGAAAAAGATTCTCCAGAATTTGCTATTTTTTCTAAAACATTATATGCAGAATCACTACTTACAATAAGTTCACAACTGTGTCGTAATTCAGTATTGTTACTTAAAGTATATATAAATGTTTTTAAACCTTCTTTAGCAACTTCTTCTGAAACCACTAAAGCAGAACAGTGTGATAGATTTATTTGTTTATTCAGATAATTATCTAAGATAGTAAATCCTTCATCAATAGTTCTTGCCTCAACAGAGTAAATATTTACACTACTTGACTGTGAAGAACCACTATCAGAGGAACTTGAAGTAGAAGGAATTTGAACACTAATTTTTAGGTTACCATCATCTGTTTTATCAATTCCAAGCGAAACAATAAAATAATAACTATCAGTTCCACTGCTTGTACTACAACCAGTAAATGTGAATAATATAGAAATTAATAAAAAAATACAAACTAATTTACTTTTTATCATTTGATTTTACCTTTCTGTATTTTATATTACCCCAAATTAGAATAATAAGACCTAGGCCAAATATAAAGCCAATAATCATATATCTATATATAATAT
>CAORJJ010000064.1 GCA_948517135.1 uncultured Clostridia bacterium
CTATAATATTAAATTTTTTATATTTATCAAATCTTTTCTCACATTTTTCACAAATATAATTACTACAAAGTTTTCCACAAATTATACAAGTTTGTGGAAATAAAAAATTGAGAACAAGCTCAAGCATAAATACTCCTTTCTTGCCCCCAATTTTATTTTTATATTATTTTCATTTATAGATATTACCAAATAATTATTAGTTTAATGAATTCAATCTTTCTTCTACATTTTTAAGCATTTGTTTATAATTTTCAAGTTTTGCTTTTTCTTCATTAACTTTTGCTTCTGGTGCTTTGTTAACAAAACCAGGATTTGAAAGCATCTTCTCTCCTCTTAAAACCTCTGCTTCAAGTTTTGTCTTTTCACCTTCTAATCTTTTTCTTTCTTCTTCAATATCAACTAATTCTTCAAATGGAATATATACTTTTAATTCATCAATAACTATTGAAACTGCGTTTTGTGGTATTTCTGATTCATCTTTTACTATAACTATTTCATTTGCAAATCCAAGTTTTGATAAAAACTCTTCTGCTTGTTTTATTTCATTATCTAATTTATTTGAAATAATTAATAATTTTGATTTTTTTGATGGATGAACATTCATCTTTGTTCTTATATTTCTTATTTCAACAATTAATTTTTTTAATTTCTCTACAATCTCTTCATCACTATCCAAGTCAAATTCTTCTTGTATTTTAGGCCAATTACTAATCATCAATGCTTTATTATTATAATCTACTAATTTGCTATAAATTTCTGATGTAACAAATGGCATAAATGGATGTAGCAATTTTAAAGAAACACTAAAAATATAATCTAATACAAAACATACTGTAACTTTTTCATCATAATTTTCACTGTATAATCTTGGTTTTACCATTTCAATATACCAATCACAAAATTCATTCCATATAAAATTATATATTTTGTCAAGTGCAATTCCTAAATCATAATTTTCAATATTTCTTGTAACCTCTGCAATCACTTTATCTAATTTATTTATAATCCATCTATCTTCAATTTTAAGTAATTCTGCACGATATCTATTATTTTCTATATCATATACTTTATCAGAAAATTTAATAATATCTTCATCATCAGCTAAGTTCATTGTAATGAATTTTGCGGCATTCCAAATTTTATTTGCAAAATTTGAAGCTTGTTCTAATTTTTCAGGCATGAATCTAATATCATTTCCCATTGTTGTTCCTGAAAGTAATGAAAATCTTAAACTATCAGTTCCATATTGATCTATAATATCAAGTGGATCTATACCATTTCCTAATGTTTTTGACATTTTTCTTCCTTGGCTATCTCTTACAATACCATGTACTAAAACATCTTTAAATGGTACTTCATCTGTAAATTCTAGTCCTTGTGTCATCATTCTTGAAATCCAAAATGTTATAATATCAAATCCTGTAACTAATGTTTGTGTTGGGTAAAAATCTTTGTAATCTTCAGATTCCTTATTTGGCCAACCTAAAGTTGAAAATGGCCATAATGCAGAACTAAACCATGTATCTAAAGTATCTGGATCTTGAGTTAATTTTGCAGAACCACATTTTTCACATTTTTCAGGAGCTGTTTTTGAAACATTAATATGTCCACACTCATCACAAGTATAAGCTGGTATTCTATGTCCCCACCATAATTGACGAGATATACACCAATCTTGTATATTATCTAACCAATGAAAATATTGCTTTTCATATCTCTGAGGAACAAATTTTGTTTCTCCATTTCTTACTGAATCGGCTGCACGTTTTGCCAAATCTTTCATACTTACAAACCATTGCTCTGAAACTTTTGGTTCAATTGTATTTTTACATCTTTCACATTTTGCTACATTATGTGTATAATCTTCAGTTCTAACTAATGCACCAATTTCATCTAATTTTTTAACAATTTCTTTTCTTGCATCTATCAAGTCCATTCCAGCATATTCTGGTACTAAATTTCCCATTTTGAAATTCTCGTCAAATACTTCTATAAATTCCAAATTGTGACGTAAACCAGCTTGATAATCATTCATATCGTGTGCAGGAGTTATTTTTACACAACCAGTTCCAAATTCCATTTCTACAAATTCATCTGCTATAATAGGAATTTCTTTATTCATTATAGGAAGTATACAAGTTTTTCCAACTAAACTTTTATATCTTGCATCATCAGGATGAACAGCTACTGCTGTATCTCCAAGCATTGTTTCTGGTCTTGTTGTAGCAACTTCAATATAATCATTTTCTGTTTCTGTTATCTTATATCTTATATGCCATAAATGAGATGGTTCTTCTTTATATTCAACTTCTGCATCAGAAATTGATGTATTACAACTTGTACACCAGTTAACCATTCTTTTTCCTTTATAAATTAAACCTTTTTCATATAGTTTTATAAATTGCTCAAGAACAGCATCTGACATACCATCATCTAATGTAAATCTGTTTCTATTCCAATCACAAGAACATCCAAGTTTACGTTGTTGTTTTTGAATAATTCCACCATATTCTTTTGTCCAACTCCATGCTTCATCTAAGAATTTTTCTCTTCCTAAATCTGCCTTAGATTTTCCTTCTTTTGCAAGCTTTTGAACAACTTTCATTTCAGTTGATATAGATGCATGGTCAGAACCTGGAAGCCATAATGCCCTATAACCTCTCATTCTTTTATATCTAATTAAAACATCCTGTATTGTATCATCTAATGCATGCCCCATATGCAACTTACCAGTTACATTTGGTGGTGGCATCATTATACAATAAGGCTCTTTTGTTTTATCATCTGATGGTTTAAAATATCCTTTTTTCTCCCATTCCTCATATAGTTTGTCTTCAAAATCTTTGGGATTAAATTTGTCAGCTAACTTATGCTTTTCACTCATATACATTTCCTCCTTTTGAAATTTATGGATAGTCCAAAAATTCCATTTTTTAATTTTTGAAATTTAAAGGTAATCCCTAAATTTCATTTTTGATTTCAAAAAAGCCCTTATACGAATTTCGTATAAGGGCGAATGATTTACCGCGGTACCACCTTAATTATTTACAAATTGTAAATATCTCTAAAAGTTTTTAACGTAACTTACACGGATATACTTACTAAAAATTTCAGTATACCAACTCCAAAGCTACCTTCACCAACTTTACTATAAGAAGCTCTCAGCGTATTCACTTCTTTTCTCTTTCTAGATATTTTTGGTTACTCCTCTTCTTCACGGTTGTTATCAGTGTTTATATATTAACATAATTTTTATAATAAATCAATACTTATTTTATTGTTTTGTATCAACATATGAATATATATGATTAACAGTTTCTTCAATCACTTCTAATGGATAAAAAATTAATTTATAATACTTTCTAATAAAATCTTTATTTAATCCTAAGCCAAATGCTGGTGCTTCAAATACATCACCACATTTATATCTAAAATAAAGCATATTATTAATTATTTTTACTTCAAATAAATATTTATTAATATTTCTAATATCTATATATTTTTCAATTAAATCTGATGTAAAAATTTCCATCGCTTCTACTCTATTATTTGTTATACAATCATAAAATTTCTCAAATTCAGAAGAATCAACCTCAACTCTTTTTCTACTATATTTTTTAGTAAAATTATCATCTAATATTGTTATCTCTAATGCTGGATTTTTACTTAATTTTACTACACCATAATATCCTCTAAAAGTTTGAGTTTTACTTGTTTTATTTTCACCATTTGAATCTACATAGTGACTTACATCATATGTTGTAATCTCAGAAGATTGTATTGCTGTCCCATCCTCTAATGTACCATATATTCTATCTTCTGAGTAATATTCTTTAAATGTATTATCAAAATTTGACATTCTATAATCTATTACTGCAAGACCACTTTTGGAATCAAAAGAAAGTCCTTGATTATATTTTTTTACTAAGCTTCCAATTACCATGTCTTTATACTTTTGACTATATATTTTATGAGCATTTTTCAAAAAAATAAGTAAAACCAATATTGATAATGATATTGAAATTGTTAATAATGATTTATAATCAGCTACTATTCCAACAATTACATTTATAACTATTAAAACTAATAATATGCCTAAAACAAATTTTCCCAATTTGTTTCTTGCACTTTTTAAATCTTTTACACATTCTTCATAAATTTCAGTATATATTTCTTCAAAATCTTTTTTCATTTGTCTTCCTCACAATTATAAATCTATATTAATATTTTCTTTTTTATATTCTTCAATCTCGAATAAATCTTCTTGTTTAAATCCAAATATTAATGCAAATATATTTGATGGAAAAGTTGATATTGCTGTATTATATAAAGTTACATCACCATTATATACTCTTCTTGCTGCTTGCAATTGACTTTCCATCTTTTCTAAAGTTTTTTGTAATCCAACAAATTGCTCACTAGCTTGCAAATTAGGGTTATTTTCTCCAACAGCTAATAATGAATTACATTTAGAATTTAATTCAGATGCTTTTTTTAAATTCTTACTTTTTTCATTTGAATATTCAGAACGTAATTTAGCAATATTACTATATACAGACTCTTCATATTTAGCATATCCTTTTACACATTCAACTAAATTTGGTATTAAATCAAATCTTTGATTTAGATATACTTCAATTGATGATTTTGATTGTTTTATTTTATTTTTTAATACTACAAATTTGTTAAATTCTATTACAACAAACACCATTACTAATAGAACTATTACTGCTACTATCATTTTTCTCTCCTTCAAAATTAATTCATTTCTACTGTTCCGATAATTGAATTAATATCTTCTATATTATGTTTTTTCATATAATTTTCAATTCCTTCAATTGTTCTAATGCTAGTTTCAGGATCTACAAAGTTTCCTGCTCCAATAGATACAGCAGTAGCACCTGCCAGCATATATTCTATTGCATCATCTCCATTTGTAATTCCACCCATTCCTAAAATTGGAATATTTATAGCTTTTGACATTTGATATACACATCTTACTCCAATTGATCTTATTCCAGGTCCTGAAAATCCTCCTGTATTATTGGCTAAAACTGGTTTTCTTTTATCAATATCGATCTTCATTCCTAATAATGTATTTATTCCAGAAACACCATCTGCTCCTGCATCTTCTGCACCTTTAGCAGGTGCTGTTATGTCTGTTACATTAGGAGTTAATTTTACAATTAGAGGTTTATTTGTTAATACTTTTCTTACTTGTGAAGTAACTTCTTTTACACCTTCATATGATGTACCAAATGCTAAGCATCCTTCTTTAACATTTGGACAAGAAAGGTTTATTTCTACACCATCTATATCCAAGTCATTTAAAATTCTACAAACTTCCACATATTCTTCAACAGTATGCCCTATTGCATTAACTATTATTTTAGTATCAAATTTTCTAAGCCAAGGTAAATCATTTTGTATAAAATACTCAATTCCTGGATTTTGTAATCCTATACTATTTAACATTCCACCTGGAACCTCGCAAATTCTTGGAGCAGGATTCCCTGTCCATGGTTTTATAGCAGTTCCTTTTGTAATTATTGCTCCCAATTTATTTAAATCAATATATTCTGCAAATTCTCTTCCATAACCAAATGTTCCTGATGCAACAGTTACTGGATTTTTCATTTTAATTCCACATAAATTAACTTCTGTCTTCATATTTTTCTCCCTTCTAAATTTCTACATCTTTAGCAAAAAATACAGGTCCATCTTTACATACATGTTTATATACTATATCTTCACCTGAATTAAATTTAACTGCACACCCTAAACAAGCTCCAATTCCACATCCCATTCTTTCTTCTAAAGAAATTTGACAAGGAATATTATTTTCTATTGCATAACTTCTTACAGCTTTTAACATAGGAAGTGGTCCACATGCAAAAATCATATCAACCTTATGTTCTTCAATATCTTTTTTCATAAAATCTATTGCAAAACCTTTTTCTTTATAACTTCCATCATCTGTTGTTACAACTAATTTATTTAAACCTATTTCTTCAAATTCTTTTTCACATGTAACTAAAGATTTATCTCTAAATCCTAAATATACATTCAAATTAGCTTTTCCTTTTAATTCTTTTGTAAGTTCATAAAGTGGATATGTTCCAATTCCACCACCAATAATTGCAACATTATTATATTCTTGAACTTTAAAAGTACCTTTTCCAAGAGGTCCCATTATATCAATTAATTTTCCTACTTCTATTTTTGATAAAAGCTCTGTTCCTCTTCCTTTAACTTGAAAAATAAATTCAATTTCACCAAGTTCTTTATTTATATTATAAATACTTATAGGTCTTCTTAAATATGGTTCACCAGTTTCAGAAACTTTAATTTCCAAAAATTGTCCTGGCTTTGCCTCATTTGCAATTTCTGGAGCCTTTACTGTATATTTAAAAATTCCAGCTACAAGTTCGTTTTTTCTCAATAATTCACAATTTACTTTTACTCCCATAATTCCTCCTTCAATGTCCAATTGTGGACGTTAATTTAATTTTAAAAAAAATCAACAGTATATTCTGCTTCAAATTTTTGATTTGTTTTTAACTCTATTAAATCTTCTTTTTCTTCAAAAATTCCATTAGTATTTATTTTATCAGCTGTATTAAACCAAGGTTCTATACAAATAAATGGTGCTCCAGGTTTTGACCAAATTGCTAAATATGGAAATTGTTCAAATTCAAAACTTAAAACATTTTTAGTCTCTGTTTTCAAGTAAACTTTTCTTGATTTTATATTTTTCATAATAATAGCATCATTTTCAAATGTTTTACTATCTAAAAATATTCTATTTTCTCTAATATACTTAGTTGTTTTTTCTGGTTTTTCTTTTATTAATCCATCTTGTAATTGATAAATTTCAATATCATCTTCAATATCATGAAATTCTAATCTATATTTCCCACTTGAATATTCACATACATAAGCTGGATGTCCACCTAATCCAAATACCATTAGATTATTGCTTTTATTAATAACTTTATATTTAGTAGTAACTTTATTTCCATTTACTTCATAAGAAACATATAATTCAAAATCAAATGGAAATTTCTTTAATGTTTCTTGATTTGATTTTAAAACATATGAATTTTCTCCAATTTGTTCAAATTCCATATCTCTTGCAAATCCATGTTGTCCCATTTCATATGTCTTTCCATCTATCAAAGTTTTCCCATCTTTCAATTTTCCTACAATTGGAAAAAGCACTGGACTGTGTCTATTCCAAAATCTTTCTCCATCATGTATCTTTTCAATACCGTTCATTTTTACAGAAATAAGCTCTGCACCTTTTTTTGTTGTCTTTATTTCTATCATTTTGTCTCACTCCTTTTATTTTATAGCTGAAATTAGCTCATCTCTCATTCGTATTGCCTCAGCTCTTGTTGCTTGTGCATATTGGCTATCTGAATATACATCTTTCCATCTATCAGATTTATAAGCACACATCAAGCTTCTTGAAGCATTTACAATTCCACCTAAACCATCTTTAAATCCTAATGCTATATCTTCTGCTTTTCCACCTTGAGCTCCATAACCTGGAATTAAGAAATAAGATTTAGGCATAATTTCTCTTAATTCTTTTATTTGAACTGGATAAGTAGCTCCAACAACTGCTGAAACACTACTATATCCATATTCTCCAATAAGTTCTTCTCCCCAAGAATTAACAAGTTCAGCAACTTTTTCATAAATAGTTCTTCCATCTTCTAATTTTAAATCTTGTAATTCTCCTGAAGATTTATTTGAAGTTTTTACAAGTACAAATATTCCTTTATTATATTTTTTGCAATCATCTATAAATGGTTTTACACCATCAACTCCAAGATATGGATTTACTGTTACAAAATCAATATCATAAAAACTTTCTTCATTTTCTCCAACTAATGTTTTTCCTAAATAAGCATTAGAATAACCGCTGGCTGTTGTTCCTATATCACCTCTTTTTATGTCAGCAATAACAACCATACCTTTTTCTTTTGCATATCTACATGTTTCTTTAAAGCATTTCATTCCTTCTAAACCAAACATTTCGTAAAATGCTATTTGAGGTTTTACAGCAGGAACTACATCGTATGTGGCATCTATTAGAGCTTTATTATATTCTAATATTCCTTCACAAACACTTTTAACATCTGTTCCATATTTTTCTTTTATGCATTCTGGTAGCATTTCATATCTTGGATCTAATCCCATAACAGTAGGATTTCCAGTTTCTTTTATTTTATCTATTAATATATCTATTGCATTTTTCATAGTTATCTCCTTTATCTTTCATATACAACTCTACCACTTACTATTGTGTATCTTACTTGACCTTTTAATTTTTTATCAATCCAAGGTGTATTTTTTGATTTTGATACAATTTTATCTTTTAAAAATACATATTCTCTATTTGGATCAAATATTGTTAAGTCTGCTACTTTTCCTTCTGCAATCTCTCCTCGATCTATTCCTAATAATTTAGCTGGGTTGTATGACATAACTCGAACCATATCTAAATATGAAATATGTCCTGGTTCTACCAAATTTGTAACTGTTGCACCTAATGCTGTCTCAAATCCAATAATTCCATTTGGAGCTGTTGCCAAACCTTTTGCTTTCTCTTCTTCAGCATGTGGAGCATGATCAGTTATAATAGCATCTATTGTTCCATCTTTTATACCTTCAATTATTGCAATTCTATCTTTCTCTTCTCTTAGTGGAGGATTCATTTTTGCATTAACACCAGATTCCAAAACTTCTTCTACTGTAAAGCTATAATAGTGTGGACATGTTTCACATGTTACATTTACACCTCTTGCTTTTGCACTTCTTATCATATCAACTGATGTTTTTGTACTTATATGACAAATATGAGTATGTAGTTTATTGGTTTCTGCAATAACAATATCTCTTGCTGCCATTATTTCTTCTGCTTCTGGTAGAACTCCTTTTACCTCTAATTGTTCTGCTATTGCTCCTGCATTTATTGCTCCTGCTGATACTGATTTTTCTTCACAATGCTCTGAAACAAAACTTCCTAGTTTATTAGCTTCAATCATTGCTTCTCTAATCATTGCTGCATTTTCTACTGGCATTCCATCATCTGAAAATGCAATTGCTCCAGCCTCTAATTGTGCTTTGAAGTCTACTAACTCTTGACCTTTTTCCCCTTTTGTTACACTTGAAAATGGTAATATGTTGCATAAATTAACTTCTTTTGCTCTTTTTATAATTTGTTCCAAAACAATAGCGCTATCTGGTGTTGGATTAGTATTTGGCATAGGACAAATAGTAGTAAATCCACCAGCAACAGCGCTTTTTGATCCTGTTTCTATTGTTTCTTTATGTTCTCCACCTGGTTCTCTTAAATGACAATGTATATCAATCATTCCAGGCATGATAATATAACCAGTACAATCAATTACTTTATCTGCTTGTACATCAATATTTTTCTCTATTTTTTTTATTTTATCATTTTCTATTAAAATATCTAGATTATCATTAGTATTACTTGCATAATCAACTACTGTTCCATTTTTTAATAAAATATTCATATTTACCTCCACAATAATTTTTTTCATTTTATCATTTAACTAAATAATTTTCAACAGATTATATAATAAAAAACTGAGCATCTAATTGACACTCAGCTTTTTACAAAATTTAATTGCAAAATTCTTTATATGCAACAAATTTTTTTACATCTTTTCCCACAAAATAAACTTTGGATTTTCTAAATGGATTGAAAATCTTGTTTTTATCATCTTCTCTATAAGTATCCCCTATCTGATATACATTATCTCCTAACAAAATCATATTGGGAGAAACAAAAACAGTATTAAGAATATCTTGTTTAGTGAATTTTACTATATTTTGAGGTTTAAATTCATTATACCAATCTTTTTTTAGAACAACACCTTTGCATCTAGAATCAAAAACAAATTCAATTCCATTATGCAGAAACTCAACCCAGCCATGTTCATAACCGCCATCAGCCCACATCCAGTCATACGAAATAGTAAGAGTTCCTCGAACTAAATAATCATTTGGATTCATTCCCATTATAGCTGTACTGCTGTATTCATAGCAATTATTTCTATACCTATGGCTTATATATTCTGAAAATGTTTCTACAACTTTATAAACACCTCTATCTACAAAAATATTTTCCATCTTTTTTAAAAAGTATTGATCAGCTAGCATATTATTATGATTATTATTCATAATATCATCTCCTTCATTTACTTAAATAAAGTATTTTATTGTATGCTAACAATTTGCTCTATAATAATATAGAAATATTATTATATCATAATATTGTATCAATCTCAAGCAATTTATAGTACTTAAATTACTTAAATTTGAAATACCGCTTCATTTATGATATAATATATTATGTAAAGATAGTATAAGATTATTGGAGGAGACAAGATGAAACGGATTACAGACATCAGTTTAAACAAAGTAGTATCAGTAACAGCAGTTATTTTTGCAATACTTGGTTTTATCATCGGTATGATATATGGACTCAATGTTCCACTTCCTGTTGAATCATCTTCTCTGTGGCTTGCATCAGGTATGTTCTATGCCTTATCTGGCATAGTGATATCTTTTGTAGCATTAGGAGGAGTGATTTTTATAGGGCTTATCATTTACTTTTTATGTGGAGCAGTCTATATCATTCTTAATTAAAACACTTTTCATTTAGGCTTACTTGCTTGTTTCTATTATCAAATCTTTCAAGGAGGGTGAAATCGCCCTCCCTCTTTTATTGACATTTTACCATTTTTACTATATTATAATTTAGATAAAATAAATTATTGGAGGTAATAAAATGAGTAAATTAATGTCATTACTTTTTGAAACACACGCATTTAAAGTTGCAGAAGAAAACAATCCATTTTGGTATACATCAGGAAAAATTGGTCCTTACTTTATAAATGCTGACTATCTTTATGGAAGTGAGGCAGATTCAAAAGATTTACTTGAATTTATTGATAATGAACTAGAAAATGAAAACAAAACAGATATTCCTGAACATATTTTTAAGAAAGTATTAAATCATTATGAAACAAATGAAATTTATAAATATGTAATTGACGAAATGAAATCATATATCAAGAAAAATATTAATATTGATGAAATAGATTACATTTCTGGTGGTGAAAGAAGAGATTGGTATTTTTCAAATATGATGGCTTATTTATTACAAAAACCTCATGTAACTATATACAAAGATTTAACAACAATTGAAAGTACACCAGATTTTTCAGAATCCAAACCAGTTTCTGAAATTAAAGGAAAAAAATTCTTACATTTGGCAGATCTTTTAAATCAATCTGCAAGTTTTACAAGAGCTTGGATTCCAGCTATTAAAAACTTAGGTTCTAATATTGTATGGAGCATTTTCGCAGTAGACAGAATGCAAGGTGGAACTGAAACACTTACTAATGATGGAGTTAAAGTTTTATCTTTATTACAAATTGATGAATCACTATTTACTACTGCAAAAGAACTTGGAATAATAAATAATGAGCAATTGGAAATTCTTATAAATTTCAAAAAAGATCCTGATGGTTCAATGAAACAATTTTTAATTGAGTATCCAGAATTTATAGAAAATGCCAAAAATTCTGATAACCCAAGAACTGTAAAAAGAGTAAATACATTAATTGAGCAAAATATATATGGATTAAATTAGTAAAAAACTTTCCTTTTTATAAAAAGGAAAGTTTTTTTATTTTGACTTTTTTATAAATTTATTTCATACTATAAACAACCCCAAATTTGATTTATGTTAACATATATGATATAATAATTAGTGATATATTTTATTTTTACCCTTATACAAGGTATTGCAACTGTTAACTTTGGAGGGTAAAACCTCCAACACTACATGGAGGTTACATTATGAAAAATGCTCTCTGTATTATTTTTGTTACCATGATATTTGTACTTTGCCTGACAGGTTGCTCTAACAACACTACTGAAGAAACTGTTCTCGAGGCAACTGTCATGAGCTGTGAGAAAGGAACTTTTCACGAAGATTCATCATTCTCTGGCATTGCCAATATGCACCTTGTCAATGGTGACCTTTTAAACTATACTATGTACTCTACTCTGGCTGATACAAATGGTTATTATGACTATGATATAACAGTTGAAGTCGAAGGTAAATATAAGATTATAGTGCGGGACACACCATACGAAATTGGTAGCAAAATCTATGTTGAGAAAATTATGACTTATAATGAGTCAAAAGAGTTAATCGACATAGATTACAAATAGTATACAACTAAATATTGACGCAAAAAGCTCTTTGAGTTCCCTCAAAGAGCTTTTGTAATTTTATACTTCTGGTTTCATATTAAGTTCACCAATTTCTTCTTGATTTCCATATTTATCTACAAAGTATATTGTGTACTTTTCTTCCATTTTCTTTATTTTAAAAACTTTAGTTCCATTACTATTTGAACCATTTTCGTTAATAACTTGAGTTGCAATATCACTATTTAATGAATTAGCATTTATGTAATACTCATCTTGAACTACTCTATCATCAATATCCTTTAATTCTTCAATATAATTATTCTCAAGTAAATAGCTTATTACAGCTTCTGTGCCATAAATTTCGTCTATATTTTTATTATTTTCTTGAGCATACTTATAATCTTTTACATATTTTTCTTTTACTAATAAATTTAACTTTTCTACTATTTCTGTTTTATTATATTCTATATCAGTTTCTTTAAAGTCATCTACAAAATGTTGCAATTTATTACATGCAAATACTGCAACAATAGCTAGTATGACTATTATAATAATTAAAGCTATTATTGACAAACCATTTTCTTTTCTCATCGAAAAAATTTCTCCTTTTTTCTTTTCAAAATTTATGAAGTTATTATACATTTTTCTGTCGGAAATTTCAATAAAAAATTATTATTTGAGTAAGTAAAATATGTTCTAAATACAAAAACTTGCAATAATACCAATATTAAAAATTCAAAAATATAGCTTACTTATGTAATTATCATAGAAATTCTAAATAAAT
>CAORJJ010000065.1 GCA_948517135.1 uncultured Clostridia bacterium
TATAATAACATTTCTAATAATTATTATTTACAATTTTTTTATATCAAAAAATACCTATGAAGAATTTAATACTATTGAATCAGTAGTAGAAAGTTCTAATGAAAATAAAGTAGAATTAGAAGAAAAAGCAAAAATAAAAGTTTATGTTGCAGGAGAAGTAAATAATCCTGGAGTTTTTGAACTAGATAAAAATTCAAGAGTTGAAAATGCTATCAGTTCTGCTGGTGGATTAACTAATTTAGCAAATATTAAAAATATTAATCTTGCTCTTATAGTTGAAGATGGTGAAAAAATATATATTCCAAATATTAATGATAATGATACTATGGAATATACCTCAACAGAAGAATCATCTAAAACTTCAAAAATTAATATAAATAAAGCTACTATAAATGAATTACAAAATCTTCCAGGAGTCGGTTCATCTCTTGCAGAAAAAATTTTTAATTATAGAAAAGAAAATGGAAATTTTAAAAAAATAGAAGATTTAAAAAAAGTTAATGGAATAGGAGAAAAAAAGTTTGAGGCGTTAAAAGAATATATTTCACTTTAAAATTTAAGGATGCTCATTATTTTAATGAACACCCTTCATTTTATTAATTTTCCAAACCGAAGCTTATACCTATTGCATTATTTACTTTACTCATAACAGAATTATCATCTATATGACCTATCTTTTCTTTAAGTCTACTTTTATCAATTGTACGAATTTGTTCTGCCAAGACAACAGAATCTGATTTCAACCCATTATCATCTGATCCTATCTCTATGTGCGTTGGCAATTTATTTTTTCCTGTTTGTGATGTAATTGCAGCAGCTATAACTGTTGGACTATATTTATTTCCAGTATCATTCTGTATAATTAGAACTGGTCTAACTCCTCCTTGCTCAGAACCCACAACTGGACTTAAATCCGCATAAAACATATCTCCTCTTTTTATTACCATATTATTCACTCCTATTAAAATTGCATATAGAATAGAATTGTTGAAAAATTATATAATACTAATATAGAAATTATTTAATTTCTATATCTTTATATATTATGCTTATATATGGATTTTGGGTAATATCTTTAATTACTAATTTTTGAGGTTCATAACTTTTAGCATCTAGGTATAAATATTTGTACTTTATATATGTATTTGAATTATTGGGGAGTTTAATTTCTATAACTATTTTTTCATCTTCTTCATAAATTTTAGAACTATTATTAAAAAATTCACTACTAAATGTATTTAAAAATAATGAATTGTTTAATATACATTCATAATTTTCATATATTTTTTCCATATTCAACTTTGAATTTAATATTTTTAATTTATTTTCTTCTAATTCAATAGTTAGATCTTTTATATTATCTGGATTAAGTATTTCTTGCTTGCTATATTTATCTTTTACAACTTGTTTCATTTCATACTTGTTTTCATTTTTATTGCTTTTTACTGTTACTTCAATATTTGCTTCATAATTATTAAATTCTTTTAAAATATCTTCAACAATTTGTTCTTGACTTCTATTGATATTATTACCAGATTTCAAAAAATTATAATATAAAATGCAAAAAACAATACTACAAATAAAAACAAAAATAATCAAAAATTTTTGCTTTTTCATATATCGCCTCCTTTTTATAGGAAAATACATCAGTTAATTAGTTATAACAGATTAATCTTAACAGCTAATAAAAAACGAATAGATATATCTATTCGTTCAAATTATATTATTTAATTTTTAAAAATATTCTTTAAGAATTTTTTTAAATTCTTGTTCTGATTCGACAGAATTGATTTTATTTCTTATTGTTGTTGCATTTTCCATTCCTTTAACATACCAAGAAATATGTTTTCTTATTTCACGTGTTGCTGTATATTCTCCTTTTTCTTTTAAAAGTAATTCAAAGTGTTCTAAAACTACCTCTTTTTTTTCTGAGGATGAAATCTGAGGCATTTTTTCTCCAGTTCTTAGATAATATTCAATATCCTTAAAAATCCATGGATTTCCAAGTGATGCTCTTCCTATCATAATTCCATCAACACCTGTTGTTTCAAACATTCTAAATGCATCTTCTGGTGATTTTATATCTCCATTTCCAATTACTGGAATTTTTACTGCATTTTTTACTTCTTTTATAATTTCCCAATCAGCAATTCCAGAATAAAATTCCTCTCTTGTTCTTCCATGAATAATTATAGCATCTGCGCCCTCTTCTTCAATTATTTTTGCTACTTCTACTGCAACTATATGTTTATCATCCCATCCTTTTCTAATTTTTATTGTTAACGGTTTTGTAGTATTTGCTCTTACTTCTCTTATAATTTTTCTTACTAAGTCTAGGTTTAATAATAATTTACTACCATCTCCATTTTTTACAACTTTTGGTGCTGGACAGCCCATATTTACATCTAAAATATCACAATATTCTGATACAAACTTTGTAGCCTTTCCCATTGACTCTGGATCACTTCCAAAAATCTGCATTGAAATTGGTCTTTTTTCATCATTTGATGAAATCATTTTTAAAGTTTTCTCATCTTTATAACATATTGCTTTACTACTAACCATTTCATTGCAAACTAATCCTGGATTACCATATTTCTTACAAATTTTTCTAAATGGTAAATCAGTAACACCTGCCATTGGTGCTAATATTATATTATTTTCTAGTTCTACATTTCCTATTTTTAATGGTTTTAAAAACATTTTACTACACCTACCTATTATTACATAAAAAACGGAATAAAGATTTTAAATAAAATCTCAGTTCCGTTTTAATTTATTCTACAAATATTGCTTTTTGTCTTCTACTACTAATATTAAGTAGCAATCCTATACAAATAAAATTTGTTACTAATGAACTACCACCATAACTTACAAATGGTAATGGTATACCTGTAATTGGTAATAAACCTATTGTCATACCTATATTTTCAGTCATATGAAAAAAGAAAATTCCAGCAATTCCTATTGCTATGTATGACCCAATATTATCTTTAGCAGTTTTAGCTACATAAATAGCTTTAGTTACTAAAATAATATATAAAATAGTTATACTTCCAGTAGCAATAAATCCCATCTCTTCTCCTATTGCAGAAAATATAAAGTCTGTTGTTTTAGGATGTAAAAAACCAAGTTGTGTTTGATTTCCTTTAAATAATCCCATTCCAAAAATTTCTCCAGCTCCTATTGCAAGTTTTGATTGTAAAATGTTATATCCTGCACCTCTAGGATCTATACCTGGATTTAAAAAGACTTCAATTCTCTTCAAAGCATGTTCTGGTAAATTAGCATATATAACTGGTGTTGAAACTGCTATTAAAACAACTGCTAAAATTATATATTTTTTATCTATTCCTGATGCAAAAATCATAAATAAAATTGCAGATATATAAGCAAGTGCAGTTCCATTATCTGGTTCTTTTATTATTAAAGCTACTGGAATTGCAGCAAAAATCAAAATAATTGCTAACTTCCAGATTTTATTAATTTCTTTTCTTCCTTTTATTTGCATTTTATTTATTAGAAAAGCTAAAAATAATATTATTACAATTTTTCCAAGCTCAGATGGCTGAAATGAAAGTGATTCTCCAAACTTAAACCAGCTACTTGCACCACTTATAGGTTCTGTAAATAGAACTCCTATAAGCAATCCAATAATAACTATATATGCAAGAGTTGAAAACCTAACAATTATATTATAATCAATAATAGATGCTAAAATTAAAAAAGGTATACTTATCAAAATCCATTGGGCTTGTCTTCTAAATTCTCCATATTCTGTACTTTGAGTAGCTGAAAACAATGCAACTAAGCCTAGAACTGCTAAAATTACACTTACAATAAGAATTGTCCATTCTGTATTTTTAAGTAATTTTTTTCCCATTTATATACTCCTATTTCTTTTTCTTACGTTTATCTTTAGTAGCTGTTGTTTTTGAATCTTCTACATTTTTATTCTCTTCTTTTGTAGTATTTTCCTCTTTTGTATTAGACTCTTCTTTTTTGTCAGCTTCTTCAGCAGCTTTTAATAAATCATCAAAAGTAACATCATCGTCATCATTCTCATCATCTTCTACATCATCAACTTCAACAAAAACTTCTTTAACCTCTTCTTGTTCTTCTGTTTCTTTATTATTTTTTTCATTCAAATTTATATCATTTTCATTATTTTCTGGTGTTTCTTTATATTCATTACTTTCAGGAAGCTCTATTACATCTGGAATTTTTTCATCATCTTCTTTATTTTCTTCACTATTATTTGGAGTTTCATTATATGTTGGAATACCCATTTCTTTATTGAAATCTACTCCTTCAAAATCTTTAATTTTCTCAGCCATCATATCATTTTTTATATTTACAATTGGTATATTAGCATATAATGAAGGCGCACCATTTGTACCATCATCATTTGCTTGATTTGTAAGTCTTACATCAATTGAGTCTTCATCTACCACAATATATTTTTTGATAACATCGATTATTTCTTGTTTCATAAGTTCCAAAAAATCTGCTGATACATTTGCTCTATCTTGCATAAGAACTAAATGTAATCTTTCTTTTGCAGCATCTTTTGAGCCTAATTCTTTCTGTGGCTCTGTTTTTACTATTTTTTTGAAAAAATGTCCTATATTTTCAAACATTATTAATTCTTACCTCCAACTTTTATCTTATTTTATCCTCTTCCAAAAAGACTTTTTAATCTAGCAAAAAAGCCTGTCTCTTTTCCAGGTACTGTAACTTCGATGTTCTCTCCTAATATTCTTCTTGAAATTTCTAAATAAGCTTTTCCAGAAGGTGCTTTTTTATTAGAAATAACCGGTTCTCCTTTATTAGTTTGAGTAATAATGTTTTCATCATCTGGTACAACACCTATTAAATCTATTGCTAATAAATCAACAATATCATTAACATCCATCATTTCCCCTCTTCTAACCATACTTGGTCTTAATCTATTAACAATTAGTTCAGGGTTTTTAATTTCAGAAGCTTCTAATAATCCTATAATTCTATCAGCATCTCTAATTGATGAAATTTCAGCTGTTGTAACAACTAAAGCTCTATCAGCCCCAGCAATAGCATTTTTGAAACCTTGTTCAATTCCTGCTGGACAATCTACAATTATGTAATCAAATTCTTCTTTTAATTTAGCTACTAAATCTTTCATTTGTTGTTCATTTATGGCTGTTTTATCTTTTGTTTGTGCTGCTGGAAGCAAGAAAAGTTCTTTAAATCTTTTGTCTTTTATTAAAGCTTGTCTTAATCTGCATTTTTCTTCTATAACATCAACTAAATCATATACTATTCTATTTTCAAGTCCTAAAACAACGTCTAAATTTCTTAAACCGATATCTGTATCAACTAATGCAACCTTTTTTCCTGCAAGAGCCAATGCAGAACCAAGATTTGCAGTTGTTGTTGTTTTACCAACTCCACCTTTTCCTGATGTAATAACGATAACTTCTCCCATTAAATTTCCTCCTTAACTTCGCTTTGCCTGTATTCCGTAGTTAAATTTGTTACAACAAGCAAAATGTATATTATGCGATTATCATATACTATCATTTAAAACATATATATATTATATTTTTTTTCGTCAAAAGTCAATGAATCTTGATAGTTTTTTGTAATAAGTTTGTAATAAAAAATAACAATTGCCTTCTATATTGACTTTCCTTAGTAAAAAATATATACTGTACATGAAATAATGAATAAAAATATACACCATAGACAACGATCTTTTGTTATAACATAAAATATTCTAAATAGGAGGTTACAATGAGTAATTTAATTGAAATCAGATGGCATGGTAGAGGTGGTCAAGGTGCAAAAACAGCTTCACTTCTTCTTGCAGATGCAGCATTCAATACTGGAAAATATATTCAAGGCTTTCCTGAATATGGTCCAGAAAGAATGGGGGCTCCTATCACTGCTTATAATAGAATAAGTGATGAGCCAATCACTGTTCACTCAAATATTTATGAGCCTGATTATGTCGTTGTTGTTGACGACTCTCTTTTAGACTGTGTTGATGTTACAGCTGGTCTAAAAAAAGATGGTGCAATAATTATTAATTCTACAAAAAATGGAGATGAATTAAGAAGTTCTCTAAAAGGTTATGAAGGAGATATCTACAAAATAGATGCTAGAAAAGTTTCTATGGAAACTTTAGGAAAATATTTTCCTAACACACCTATGCTTGCAGCAGTTGTTAAAGTTAGCAGTATAATGTCTGACGAAGCATTTTTAGAGGATATGATTGGTTCTTTCAAACATAAATTTGCAAAAAAACCTGAAGTTATTGATGGAAATATGAAAGCTTTAGAAATGGCTTTAAAAGAAGTAACTAAAGTTTAGAAGGGAGTTATTATGACAGAAAATGAATTAAACCCAAAAACACCTATGGAAGATCTTACAATAGGTGGAAATATTTATACAGCTGGTAATGCAAAAGAATTTAAAACTGGAGATTGGCGTTCTACAACTCCTAGATTTATTCCAGAACTTTGCAAACAATGTGGACTTTGCTTCCCTGTTTGCCCAGATGATGCAATTCCAGTAAATAAAGAAGGAAAAAGAGAAGATTTCGATTATGATGCATGTAAAGGGTGTGGCGTTTGTGCTAAAGTATGCCCATTTAAAGCTATCGAAATGGAATAAAATCAATAAAAATTGATTAAAGAATCGTAATTTAATTAAAAAAGGAGAAAAATTATGGGAATTAGAGAAAGATTAAGTGGTAATGAAGCTGCTGCTATCGCTATGAAACAAATAAACCCTGATGTTGTTGCTGCATTTCCAATTACACCTTCAACAGAAATACCACAATACTTTTCAAGTTTTGTAAGCAATGGTCAAGTTGATACAGAATTTGTTGCTGTTGAAAGTGAACATAGTGCGATGAGTGCTTGCATTGGTGCACAATCAGCTGGAGGAAGAGCTATGACTGCTACTTCAGCAAATGGTTTATCTTTAATGTGGGAAATGGTTTATATTGCTTCTAGTTTAAGATTACCTATTGTTATGTCATTAGTTAATAGAGCTGTTTCAGGACCTTTAAATATACACAATGATCACTCAGATGCTATGGGTGTTAGAGATAGTGGTTGGATTATGCTTTTCTCAGAAAATAATCAAGAAGCATATGATAATTTACTTATGGCTCATAGAATTGCTGAACATAAAGATGTTCAACTTCCATTAATGGTATGTCAAGATGGATTCATAACATCACATTCAATTGAAAATATTGAATTATTAGAAGATGATATAGTTAAAAAATTTGTAGGTACTTATAAACCAGAACATTATTTATTAAATGATAAAGAACCTATTGCAGTTGGTCCTTTAGATTTACAAGCATATTTATTTGAACATAAAACACAACAAGCCATAGCTATGAAAAATGCAAAAAAAGTAATTAAAGATGTTTCTGAAGAATTCGAAAAAATTTCTGGAAGAAAATATGAATTCTTTGAAAAATATAAATTAGATGATGCTGAAATGGTTATCGTTTGTATGAATTCAACAGCAGGAACAACAAAAGCTGCTGTTGATGAATTAAGAGCACAAGGTATAAAAGCAGGATTATTAAAAATTAGAATGTTTAGACCTTTCCCTGCTGAAGAAATTGCTGAAGCTTTAAAAAATGCAAAAGCTGTCGCAGTTTTAGATAAAGCAGATTCTTTAAACGCTGCTGGTGGGGCTTTATATGAAGATGTTACTTCTGGAATGTTTATAAATAACATTAATGTGCCAACAGTAAATTATGTATATGGAATTGGTGGTAGAGATACAACAGTTTCAGATATTAAGAGTGTATATAAAGATTTAGAAGTTATTGCTTTTGAACAAGAAAAACAAGTTAATGGAGCAAAAATTAAAGTTGAAAATCCTTACAGATATTTAGGATTAAGAACAAAATAAATAAAAAATTGTAAAACAATTAGAAAGGATGGATTAATATGCCATATAATCATAAAGAAGTAATCGCTAATAAGCCTTCAAGATTCACATCAGGTCATAGAATGTGTGCTGGTTGTGGTGCACCACCAGTAGCTAGAATGATTTTAAGAGCTCTTAAACCTGAAGATCATGCTGTTATTGCAGGAGCTACTGGATGTATGGAAGTTTCAACTTTCATTTATCCTTATACATCTTGGACAGACTCATTTATCCATACAGCATTTGAATGTGCTGGTGCTACTTTAAGTGGAGCAGAAGCCGCTTATAAAGCAATGAAACGTCAAGGAAAATTACCAGAAAATAAAAATACAAAATTCATTGCATTTGGTGGAGACGGAGGAACTTACGATATCGGTCTTCAAAGTTTATCAGGTGCTATGGAAAGAGGTCATGACATGGTTTATGTTTGTTATGATAATGGTGCTTACATGAATACTGGTATTCAACGTTCATCTGCAACACCAAAATTTGCAGATACAACAACTACACCAGCAGGATCTGTTGTTCCTGGAAAAATGCAACCTCGTAAAGACTTAGCAAAAATAATGGTTGGTCATCACTTACCATATGTTGCTCAAACAATTGCACTTGCTAATTACAAAGATTTATATGAAAAATCTGAAAAAGCTATCTATACAGAAGGTGCTTGTTTCTTAAATGTTCTTGCACCATGCCCAAGAGGATGGGGATATAATACAGAAGATTTAATGCAAATAAACAAGCTTGCTGTTGATACTTGCTATTGGCCATTATATGAAGTAGTTGATGGAGTTTATAAAATAACATATAAACCAGCAAAAAAACTTCCAATAGAAGAATTCTTAAAACCACAAAAAAGATTTAAACATATGTTTAAACCAGGAAATGAATGGATGATTGAAGAATTCCAAAAAGAAGTTGATACTAGATGGCAAGAATTATTAGACTTAGAAGAAATTACAAATAAACAAAATTAATATTTAGAGAGTTACTTTTTATTAGTAACTCTCTTCTACTTTATCACCACTTTTCAGCGTTTTGAGCTATTTGCAGGTTTTTATACCTTAAAATAAGTCATGTTTTGTTCAATTATTCTATAGCATGTTCATGCAATTTTTTCACAAAACAATTAATTTCTTACACAAAAGAAAATTATGTTTTTTTATTCAATAAAAATTACAAAAGCATACATTTGTACAAAATATGAAAAGTTATACAAAATGCGTGCGTGATTTTATTCTTATACAAACTACATGCACGTATTTTGGATTCATATTGAAATTTAAGCAAATTTATAGTAAAATTAGTAATATATTATTAATAGAAAAGGATTTTTTATATGAACTTATTTCAAGAAACAAAATTTTTAATGAATAAATATAATATAACTGCAAATAAAAATTATGGTCAAAATTTCCTAGTTGATGAGAATGTAGTAAGTGGAATTGTTCAAAATGCTGAAGTATCCAAAAATGATCTTGTAATCGAAATTGGTCCTGGTCTTGGCACTCTTACATCATATCTACTAGAAAATGCTGGAAAAGTTATTTGTATAGAATTAGATACACATATGTTAAAAATATTAAATGATAGATTTAGTCTATATACAAACTTTGAACTAATAAATGATGATGTTTTAAAAGTTAATTTAAAAGAATTAATTTCACAAAACTCTGAATTTGAAAATGTGAAAGTCGTTGCAAACTTGCCTTATTATATTACAACACCAATCATTATGAAATTATTA
Source organism: uncultured Clostridia bacterium (assembly GCA_948517135.1). Taxonomy (GTDB): domain Bacteria; phylum Bacillota; class Clostridia; order TANB77; family CAG-508; genus Scatovivens. Next base: position 9,689 of record CAORJJ010000065.1, read on the forward strand.
GAAGATAAATTAAATTTAACAAGTATTACTGTTATGGTACAAAAAGAAGTAGCTGAAAGATTAACAGAAGCTCCTGGCTCAAAAAACACTGGTTCTATAACATATAGCATAAATTATTATACTAATCCCAAAACAGTTATTGATGTACCTAAAGAATCATTCATACCAAGCCCTAAAGTTGATTCCTCTGTGATAAAATTGGATATTTTACAAGAACCAAAAATAAAAGTTTTAGATGAAGAATTATTTTTTAAAGTTATAAAATGTGCATTTATGCAAAAAAGAAAAACATTAATAAATTCATTATCTAATTCAGGAATTACAACTAAAGAACTTTTAGAAAAAATATTAACTGAAATGAAGTTAGAGCTTAGAGTTCGTGCAGAACAACTTACTTTAGAACAATTTGGAATGATTTCAGATAAATTAAAAGAGTAATTGATAAATAAGTCAATTACTCTTTTTATATATAACTATTTTGCTTTAAAAATTCCCCTTTTTTTTAATAATTTTATAATTATACTTAAAATTACTAATATTAAAACTATACTACTTAAAATAAAAATTATACTACTCATCTCTTGAATTTTTCCAGATTTTAAATCTTCATTTTTTTCTCCTTGAACAATTTCTGTTTCAACATTATCTGGTATATTTTTTTGATATTCTTCAAATTTTTCTAAAAATTTATCATAATTTCTTGGTACTAAAGAAATCCATTCCAGTTTGTATTCTCCATCTACTTTTGAAAATTCAGCAAAACAAATATTATTGCTATCATCCCATTTGGTATTTTCACTAGAATAAGGTGTAACAATAAAATCAATATGAACTTTTACTAACTCTTCCTCTTCTACACTACTAGTTCCAAATCCTAAGTATCTATAATCTAATATTCTTTCATCTTCTGGTATACTCTCATCTTTATATTTTTCCAATAATTCTACTAGAGCTTTTTCAAATGCCTCTTCCCTTTTTTTATTCTCTTTTTTCCAATCTTCTACTGCAAAAACTTGACTTGAAAAAATTAGTAATATAATCATAAATGAAATAAGTATTTTTTTCATATTATTTCACCTCAGCCTTCTCTAAAATAATATCTGCTTCTCTTCCATGATAATTAACATGAAGAGTTATTTTATCTGTCATATCATATTTAGTTAAATCAAACATAGCATAAAAATCGTATATTCCATTTTCATCTATATATCCGCCACCATTTTCTCTATTTCCTACTGTCATTTCAAATTTTTCACCATTTTCATTCACTAAATACTTTTCAAATTCCCAAATCTTAGAAGATTTTTCCATATATTCCTTATATTCAGGTGTTTTTCTAAAATCTTTTTGTATATAGTTCAAAATATCAATAGATTTTAATTCATCATCTTTTGGAAGAGAATTCCAAAAATCTATTTCAGGAGTTGATGGTCTTTCTGGATATTTATCAGCTTGGAATTTCATTGATATATCCATACCAGTATCATATACCGTAGCTTTTGTTACATTAAAATCTTTATTACTTGTAGATTTTTGAATATAAGGAATGCTAGATCTATTATACATTTTTTCTGGTACATCAACAGAAAACTTCCAATCTCCTTTTAATGAAAGCTGTTCATTTCCTTGCATTGTTTCTACTTTATTTGAAATTGCTATTTCAGTTAATTCAAAATTAATTTTTTTACTTTTTGGGTAATAAGCACCACCTATATAAATATTAAATATTACTTTTAAATGATTTCCATCTTTACTTTCTATTAGTGGTCCATTTTCACCGCTACCAAACCATTTTTCTTCTTCATTTGGTTCTATATTTTTTTCCTTACAAAACTCATTATATGCACTAGGAGTATCGCTACGTAAAACATTATAATTTTCATCATATACTACTAAATCTGGAAAAGAAACATTCCAAATATCTTCTATTTTTACAGCATCTTTTATTTTATCAGACAATGTAATATCAAATGTTGCACTTAAAGAAAAATCATCCATTATAAACTCTTCAACTTTAATTTTAGTTTCTAAATCTTCTATTATCTCTCCAGTTTCTTCATTTTCAATTATAGAATTTGATATATTATCATCCATTTCTACTTTTTCTATATATCCTTCACTCATCGCCTTTCCATAACCATTTCCACCACCATAAACATTATCATATATTTTGATAGATATATCTTTTGCACATACCATTCCTGTAATGGATACCATACATATTATAACAGTTAATATCTTTTGAAAGAAATCTTTTCTGTTCTGTTTTTTCTTATCAATTCTTTTAAAATTTTCAATTCCAATATTTTCTGCTAAATTATCATAAATATCTTGTTTTCCCATTTTAATAAAGTCCTCCCATCTTCAAAAATTCTTTTACTTTTTTCCTTGTCCTATGTAAAATTGTTTTAGTATTACTTATAGATAATCCGAGCTCATTAGATATATCTTTAATTTTTTTATCTTGATAATAAAATTTTGTAAATACTAAGTATTCATTTTCACCTATTGATTTCAATTTTTTTATTATACAATCATTTAATTCTTTTTCTTCTAATAATTTTTCAACATTAAAATTACTTGCAATATTTTCTTCCATTTCTTCATAAACAGTATTTATTCTAGTTTCTTTATATTTTTTATATATTATATTTTTAGTAATTCCTGCAATATATGGACTTAATT
>CAORJJ010000066.1 GCA_948517135.1 uncultured Clostridia bacterium
AAATTAGTTCAGTAAAATAATCATATAGTGCTTGTAAATTCTCATTTGAAAAATCAAAATTAGATATTTTTAAATTTGAAAGAGTTTCTTTTATAAGAGGTTTACTAAATCCTATAAAAGTATCCATAAAAAACTCTGTTATAGAAGTACATTCAGAGTTATTTTTTAATTCTATTAAATCTTCAAAGCTTGTTTCTAAAAAACTTATTTTATTAATTGGAGTGAAAACATATTCATGAGCTGGTAGAAGTTCTCTAACATTATTATCAAAATGTTTTAAAGTATCTATAATAATATTGTTTTCATTTGTTAAGATGATATTACTTTGTCTGCTCATAATTTCTACAAATAGTTTTCTTTTTACTAAATCATTTAGGTCGTTATAACATTCAAATTGAATTTCAACAGTTCTTTCTAAATCATAATTTGAAATTTTTGTTATTTTTCCACCAATAAGATATTTTCTAAGAAGCATACAGAAATTATAAGCATTTTGTGGATTTTGTTTACTATGTGATGTTAAGCAAATTCTGCAAAATTCAGGATTTGCACAAAGATCTAAAAGATAATTATTACCATTATTATAAAGACTAAGAACAACATCATTTTTGGTTGGTTCAAATACTTTGTTAACTTTTGCTCCTATAATTGTATTTTTTAATTCTGTTATTACAGATTTTGTTATAAATCCATCAAATGCCATAAAACTTTATTTCCTCCAAAATTTAATTTTCCATATAATAATATTATTTTTCTCTTAAAAGGTCAATATAAAATTTTTTGAATGCCCTTAAATTTCACAGAAAAAACATACAAAAAAATATTTGAATATGATATAATCTTTTTGAAAAATAAAAGAGTACATAAATTTGTGCTTTAATGGGAGGTTTAAATGATAAAGTTTAATTTTAATAATTCAAGTATAGAAGAAAAAATAATTAATGAATATAATGAAGATGTTGAAAAGATTCATGAAGATTTGCATAGTAGAGCTAATGATGAAAAAGAATTTTTAGGTTGGATAGAACTTCCAACTAATTATGATAAAAATGAATTTTCAAGAATAAAAAAAGCAGCAAGCAAAATTCAAAAAGATTCTGATGTGTTAGTTGTAATAGGAATTGGTGGTTCTTATTTAGGTGCAAGAGCGGTTATTGATAGTTTATCTCATAGTTTTTATAATTGCATGCCAGAAGATAAAAGAAAGTTTCCACAAATAGTATATGCTGGAAATAATTTAAGTCCTGTTTATATGAATGATTTATTAGAATTTGTTGCAGATAAAGATATTTCTGTTAATGTTATTTCTAAATCAGGAACAACAACAGAACCTGCTATTGCATTTAGAATTTTTAGAGAAGTTTTAGAAACTAAATATGGTGTGGATGAAGCAAGAAAAAGAATTTATGTTACAACTGATAAATCTAGAGGAGCCTTAAAAACATTAGCAAATGAAGAAAAATATGAAACATTTGTAATTCCAGATAATGTTGGTGGAAGGTTTTCAGTATTAACAGCAGTTGGCTTATTACCAATAGCTACTGCTGGAATTGATATTGATAAATTAATGAAGGGTGCAAAAAATGCTCAAGAAAAATATGCAGAACCAAATCTAAAATATAATGATTGTTATAAATATGCTGTTAGCAGAAATCTTTTATATAGATCTGGAAAAACAATTGAAATTTTAGCTAATTATGAACCTAAATTACACTATTTTACAGAATGGTGGAAACAACTTTATGGAGAAAGTGAAGGAAAAGATTTAAAAGGAATTTTCCCTGCTGGAGTTGATTTAACAACAGATTTACATTCTATGGGACAATATATTCAAGATGGTAGAAGAGATTTAATTGAAACAGTTTTAAAAGTAGGAACAAATTCTTCTGAAATAACAATTCAATCTGATGATAGAAATTTAGATGGATTAAATTATCTTGAAGGAAAGAAGTTAGGATATGTAAATAATAAAGCTATGGAAGGAACTGTTTTAGCACATGTTTCTGGAAATGTTCCAAACTTTATGATTGAAATTGAAAGACTAGATGAGGAAAATATTGGAGAATTAATTTATTTCTTTGAAAAAGCTTGTGCAATTTCAGGAACAATATTAGGAGTAAATCCATTTAATCAACCAGGAGTTGAAGAATACAAGAAAAATATGTTTAGACTTTTAGAAAAACCAGGTTATTAATATTTTAAAATTTAGTTGTTGTTAAAAAATATCAAAGTTGAACTTTACATAAAAAAATGATATAATAGTGATAACTAGTAAACATTTCAAGAGGAGGACAATATATGATAAGACTAATTAATGCGAAAATTATTGCACGGAGAACAACAAAAGCGTTATTAAAAAAAGAAATTCCCATAATCAACAAATTGATTGAAGATGCAAGTGAGGCGGGAAAATTTTGTGTACCAATAGGTGATAATGAATGTTCTTATGCAACCGAATTATTGCTGAAAAAAGCAGGTTATAGGGTAGATAATGGTTTTATTTCATGGGCACATATTGCAATAGCGACTCACAAGAACGAAAATGAGTTAATGAAAGTTGCAAAAGAGGCTGGTGTTAGTATTTTAAAAGTGCAATAACCTCATTACACTATATGACAATTGTTGTAGTTTAGTAAAAAATATCAGGATGGAAAGCTTTAGGGCTAACTATCCTGATATTTTTTATTTCTTTTCTTTTTTTGCAAGCCTTTCTTTTTCAATATCTTGATTTTCTTTTTCACTTATTAAACTTGTATCATCTAATTTTTTTGAAATATTTTCTAGATTATTTAGAAGTTCTAAGTTATTAAGCATTTCTAATTTATCAAGATTTTCTAATTTTGAAAGATAATCTAAAGCATCTAATTTTTTAGAAATTAAAGTTAATTTTCTTAAAACAGCTACTTTCCAATATCCATCTTGAACTTCTCTACTAGTATTTGATGTTGTAACTAAAGATATAAAGAAAAATAGTAGAGTAGATATTGTAATTATAATAGGTCTAAATATAACATCACACATTAAAACTTCTATGATAAATGCACTTAGAAAAACACCTATAATACATCCAATGATACTAAATAATATCATAAAAATAGTTCTTTTGACTTTAAGCCAAGTTAAATGCTTGCTATATGAATCTTCATTATACATAATAAAAAATCTCCTTTTCAATTTGTAAAATATTATATTACCCTAAGAATTATTAGTCAAGATTGTTCTTTACTTTAAATAAAAATAATTATATAATATATTGATAAGTGGCTAAATTAGAAAGGATGAGTTTGCTGTGAAAAGAGCACTATTAAAAGATAGTTTAAAACAAATAGTAAAGACAAATAAAAGATTTATATCAATACTTTTAATGGCTTTTATGGGAGTAGGATTTTTTGCAGGTGTAAGAGCAACAAGTCCAGATATGAAACAAACATTAGATAAATATTTAGATAATAAAAATATGTATGATATAAATTTAGTTTCAACACTAGGATTAACAGAAGATGATATAAATGAAATATCTCAAATAGATGGAACAGAAAAGGTTGTTGGGATTTATAGTGAAGATGTATTTGTAAAATTTGAAGATGAAGAAACAGTTGTAAAATGTATTTCATATGAAGATGAAATTAATAATTTACAAATATTAGAAGGAAATCTTCCTCAAAATATAGATGAATGTGTTGTTGAGTACAATATGAATATTGGAAAAGGTGTAAAAATTGGAGATTATATTGAGATTAGAGAGAATTTGGAGGATGATGAAGAGCCAAGTTTTATAAATACTAAATTAAAAGTTGTTGGAATTGTAAGAAGTCCAATATATATGTCAAGAGATAGAGGAACTACAACACTTGGTTCTGGTAAAGTTAGCTATTTTATTTATGGAAATAAGAATAATATAAATTCTGATATTTATACAGAAATAGATATTGCAGTTAGTGGAAGTAAAGAGATAAATACATTAACAGAAGATTATGAGAAACTAGTTGAAACTGTTGAAGATAAATTAAATGAAATAAAGCCTAAAAGAGAAAAATTTAGATCAGATGAAATAATTCTTGAGGCAAATACAAAGTTAGAAGATAGCCAAAAAGAATTTGATGAAGAGAAAGCAAATGCAGAAAAGAAAATTGCAGATGCAGAAAAAGAAATAGCTGATGGTAAAAAAGAAATTAAGAAAAATGAACAAAAAATAAAAGATGCAGAAAAGGAATTACAAGATGGAAGAAATACAGCAATTACAGAGTTTGCAAATGCAGAAGCACAAATTTCAGCATCAGAAACAAAACTTGCAGAAGCGAGAACAGCTGCAACTGATGGAAAAGCATATTTAGAAGCAAAGAAGAATGAAGCACAGCAAGGAATAGCTCAAATAAATGCAGGTATTGAAACTATAAATACAACACAATCAGATTTAGAACAAAATAAAGCACTTGCAGAAAGTGTATTACTTAATATAAATAAAATTGATTCAACATTGAATCAATTAAATGAGATGTTAAAACAAGATGAAGAAGCGTTGAAAAATGCAACAACAGATGAAGAAAAAGCAAATTTAATTCAGATGATTGAGTATATAAAATCTCAAATTGAATCATTAAATGCTCAAAAACAAGAGTTATTATCATATGGAATAGATCAGGAAAAACTTAACAAAATAAATACTGGAATACTAGAATGTCAAACTAAGAAAGCAGAACTTGAAAAACAAATACAATTAATAAATTCAGAAATTGCCAAAGGTGAAAATGAAATTGCAGTAGCTCAGAATCAAATTGCAAGTGGATATGAACAATTAGAAAGTTCAAAAGCTGAACTTGCTAAAAAAAGAAATGAAACAAATCAGAAATTTATAGATGCAGAAAAAGAAATTGCAGATGGTAAAAAGAAAATTGAAGAAGGAAAAAAAGAATTAGCAGATGGTGAAAAAGAACTTATTGAGAAAAAGGAAGAGTTTAATACAAAAATTGCTGATGCTGAAAGAAAATTAATAGATGCAAGAGAAAAGGTAAATGATATTGAAAATGCAAAATGGTATATTTGGAATAGATATGATAATGCAGGATTTAATAGTTACTCACAAGATTGTGATAATATTGAAAAACTAGGAAATGTATTTCCAATTGTGTTTTTTATAATAGCAACATTAATTAGTTTAACAACAATGACAAGAATGGTTGAAGAGGAAAGAGTACAAATAGGAACTTTAAAAGCACTTGGATATAATAAATTTCAAATTATGTCAAAATATATAATATATTCACTAGTAGCTTCTATAATTGGTGGATTTTTAGGGGCAATATTTGGTTTGAAATTTTTCCCATATGTTATTATAACAATGTATCAAATGATGTATGATATTACAGATATAGTTATTGAAATAAATAAATATTATATGTTTTTAGGAATTGGTTTAATAACAGCATGTATAGTTGGAGCAACAATTTATACAGCCAATAAAGAGCTACAAAGTACACCAGCTGAAATGATGAGACCAAAATCTCCTAAACCAGGAAAAAGAGTTTTACTTGAAAAAATACCATTTATCTGGAGTAAATTATCATTTACACAAAAAGTAACTGTAAGAAATATGTTTAGATATAAGAAAAAATTCCTAATGACAGTAGTTGGAATTTGTGGATGTACTGCTCTAATTGTTGCAGGTTTTGGATTAAAAGATTCTATTTCTGGAATTATGGATTTTCAATATGTTGATATATATGATTATGATATGATGATTGGATTAAAAAGTACTTTAACTAATGAAGAAAAAGAAACTTTAATTAAAGATTTAGAAAATAAAGATAAAATAGAAAAATGTATTGTGACATATATGTTTGCAGAAAATGTAAAACATGATAATTATAAACAAGAAAGTCAAATAATGGTAATAAAAGATACACAAACAATAGATGAAATAATAAAATTAAAAAGTTTAAAAACAGAAGAAAAGCTTGAACTAAATGAAAATGAAGTTATAATTACAGATAAACTTTCACAACTTCTTAATGTAAAAGTTGGTGATGAAATAAAAATAGAGAATCAAGATGAAGAGGAAGTTTCTGTTAAAATATCAGGAATTACAGAACATTATATTTCTCATTATGTATATATGACAGATAACTTATATAAGAAATTATATGGAGAAGATGTTAAAACAAATGTCTTATTTACTAAATATGTTGAATTTTTAGATGAAGAATCTGAAAAAGCATTATCAAAAGAATTGTTATTAAATTCAAAAATTGCATCAATTACATTAACAAGTTATTTAATAACTACTATGGATGAGACTTTAAGTGCAATGAATTTTGTTGTATATGTTTTAATTATATCAGCAGGCTTACTTGCTTTTATTGTTCTTTATAATTTGTCTAATATTAATATTAGTGAAAGAATTAGAGAACTTGCAACAATAAAAGTATTAGGATTTTATGATAAAGAAGTTTATGATTATGTTACAAGAGAAATTGTATTATTAACAATTATAGGAATAATTTTTGGATTAGTATTTGGATACATTCTAAATTCATTTATACTTGGAACTTGTGAAATTGGTATATTAAGATTTAAAAAAACAGTATTACCACAAAGTTATATAATTGCATCAGTAATAACAATTATATTTACAACGATAATTAATTTTATAACATATTTTACTTTGAAAAAAGTTGATATGATAGAGTCTTTAAAAAGTGTTGAATAGAAAAAACGAGAAAAAATGAGAATGAGTTAGATAAAATGAGATTTGAAAAGCTTTTAAGTTCTTTTAGAAACTTAGGAGCTTTTTATTTTTCAAAAGAATTCTATAAAAAGTTTGTTAAAATTTTTTAAAAATGCTATAATAGAAAACATCGTTGGTGCATTATTCTAGTGTATACTCCTGTTATGAGGGTGGGCCTAAAAATCTACTATTGAGTGTTATCAGTCGAAGTTTCTTAGAGCACTGCGCATTACGCCCAGTTTTGCGTGGTCCTGAGGAGTAAAGGAATTAGGATAGCATGTAATGGCATATATGTGATTCCTGCTTCCGTTGAGACTTATTCGTTTTATTCAAGAATAGGTAAACCCATAGGCTTTTGCATATGGTGGTAATAACTTGTCTTGAGTGGTGATTTGGGATTAATCGCAAAGTATAATAAGATATTGGCCAAATACTTTATTATATTTGATTATGAAACTATTACTGCAAAAGAGACTAATAGCAGGCTAGGATACTCAAAGAAAATTTCTAGAGTGTTTGCTTAGATTGATAAGCAAAAGAACTTGAGGATTAAGGTACGGATTTAAGTGGTGATCTGGCGACACCTTTTATAGGTGGGGTTTTCCCTAAGCGGAAACGGCTTTTTAGTAATGAAAAGTGGAAAATTGAGAAAATCTGCTAGACCTAAACCGTAAAATTTACTCAAGTTCTTACCAAATTCATATTAATTATTTAGGAGTAAAAATAACAAATGAAGGAAAAGAAAGAAAAACCCAAGTCGAAAAACAGTAGTAATTCATGGGTAATATTTATAGCAATAACAACATTTATATTATCTTTAACATTTTCATTTATATCAAATACAGTAATATCAAACTTAAGTATAATTATTGGGTTAATTGTATTAATTATAGTTATAGCAATTGGTATTATATTTGACTTAATAGGTGTTGCAGTTACAGTTGGTAATGAAGAAGACTTTCATGCACAAGCAAGTAAGAAAATAAAAGGTGCAAAAACTTCTATAAAAATGATTAGAAATTCAGCAAAAGTTTCAAATTTTTGTGCAGACGTTATAGGAGATATTTGCCGGAGTACTTAGTGGAGCGATAAGTGCAATGATTGCATTAAAGCTTACAGAAAATTATGGAATGGATTCTAACATACAATTTATATTTAGTGCATTGGTTGCATCTGTTACCGTTGGTGGTAAAGCTGCAACAAAGCAAATTGCAAAACAAAATTCTACTGTAATAGTTGGATTTGTAAGTAAGATAGTAAATTTAGATAAATAAAGTCATCTTAAGATGGCTTTTTTGTTTTGAAAAAATTAGAGAGAGTCTTAAAATTTCATTTACACAAATTGTAATTTAGTTGCTAATTTTACAATTTATGATATACTAATAATAGTTTTATTTAGGAGAAAAAATGAAAAAACAAATGTCATATTATATGGAAAGAATAGTAGAAGAATATGACTTTCCAGGAAAATTTAATTTATATAGTAAACTTACACCAGAATTTGAACATATATATAATGAAGTTTATTCAAAACATCCACAACATGAAAAATATAGAAAAATTATAAATATAAAAAGAAATAGCCGTTCAAAGTTAATAATTTATATGATTGTAATTGGAATTATACTTTTTTTACTTTCTCTAATTTTTACTTATTTTATTTCATATGAAATTGGAGAAATTTTAATAACAGTTTCGATTATAATTCCATCATTTATTATAATATGTAATAAAAATAAAGGATATACTGATGAAAAAGATATAAAAAATTATTTGCAATACTATAAAAATAGTTTTTTGCCAGACATGATAAATAATGTAAATAATAACCTAATATATGAAAATATAAATAATACTCAAATGTTTGAAAAATATAAAGATGCAGATTTTGAATATAAAAATATTGGATGTGAATGGATAGAAGACTATATACATGGTAATGTTTATAATGAAAATTATATAGAAATTGTAAATTTATCAGTATATTCACATATAGATGCACATTCTAGTTTTAGATGCTTTCGTGGAGTTTTTGCAATATCAGAGCTTAATAAAAATATAAATTGTTTTATAAAGCTTATGCTAAATAAAGCTTTAATAAGTGAAGGAGATCCAAAAATCAATTTAGATAGTACTAAATTTGAAGAATATTTTGATGTATATACAGATGATAATATTTTAACGATGCGTATACTTACAGCTGATATAATGGAAATGCTAGTTGATTTTTATAAAAAATATCAAATAAAATTTGAAGTATATTTAAAAAATAGTAAATTATATTTTAGATTTTTTATAGGAGATTGTTTTGAACCAACTATTTATAAAGAACACGAAAAATATAAATTATATAAAGATTATAGTATATTAAAATTATGCACAGATTTAAGCAAGAAATTTATAGAATTGATTGATAATATGGAAATTTAAAAAATAATAGTTTTAATTTTGGGAGAAAAAATGAAAAAGAAAATAGAATATTATATAAAAGAAATAGAAGAAAAAATAGAATTTCCAGGAAAAGAGATGGAATATAATGAAACTAATTCAGAATTTGATAGTATATATAATGAAATTTTTTCAGAATATTCAAAAGAATGTGAAAATCATAGAAATAATATATTTGAAAATAGGAAAAAAATTTTTTGGATTAGATTTACTTTAATAGCAATTGCAGTAATATTAATTATGACTATACCACTTTTAGGATTGTTAGAAAGAGAGTCAATATTTCATATACTACTTTTTATTGATGTGCTTGCTTATGCAACATTTGAATATATATATGTTTATTGCAGTAAAGTAGATACAATAGAGAGTTATTTGAAATATTATAAAAATAATGTAATATCAAATTTAGTAAAACTTATAAATATAAATCTTGTGTATGAAGAAATAGCTGATTCACATATTATTGATGTATATAAAAAAGCATTTGGAAATACTCATTGTCAATGGTATGACGATTATATACATGGAGTGATATGTGGCAATAGAGATATAGAGATGATAAACTTTTTGAACAGCAAATCAAATGAGCTTAATAAAGATAATATTCTTTTTTGGGGAATATTTGCAACATTAAATCTTGGTAAAAATATAAATAGTTCTATAAAAATTTTACCAGATAAAGCTATAATGAGCACTAAAAGAAAATTGAATTTAGACAGTAGTAAGTTTGAAGAATGTTTTGATGTTCATACTGATGATAGGATTTTGGCAACACGTATATTAACAGCAGATGTAATGGAAAAATTGGTTGATATTTATAAAAAATATAAGATTGGTTTTGATATCAATATTATAGATAATAGATTATATTTGAGACTTTTTTCAGAAGAAACTTTTGAACCAACTTTATATAGTAAGTATGAAAAAGAAAGATTATATTATGATTATAATTGTATTAATCTTATTTTAGAATTGTCAGAGAAGATAACTGAAGTAATAGATAATATGGAAATTTAAAAAATGGGGGAAATTATGGATTTATCATATGATGCATTAAATAAAAGCATACAAACAGAATTAAAGTCAATGTATTTGTTATATGGAGGAGAACAATATTTAATTGATACATGTGTAAACAAAATAAAAAAGTGTTTTGGAGAATTATTATTAGGAATAAATTACATATTGTTAGATGAATCAAATGTTGATAATCTTATTTCTGATATTGAAATGCCAGCATTTGGTTATGATAAAAAATTAATAGTAGTACGAAATTCAGGATTATTCAAAAAAGATGGGAGAAAGAAAACAGGTACTCCAATTCAAGAAAAAGTAACAGAGTTTATAAAAAATAATATAGATATTATAAATGAATCAGTTGTACTTGTTTTTGTTGAATCAGAAGCTGATAAAAATAGTGTTTTTGAAGCAATTTCTAATAATGGAATTGTGTGTAATATAGAAGAACTAAAACCAATTCAGTTAGTAAAAAAGTTAAAACAAATATGTAACTTGTATAAGGTAAATTGTGATGAAGTTACATTAAATTATTTAGTAGAAATAGCTGGAACTAATCTTGAAATTCTAATTAATGAAATAAGAAAACTAATAGAATATGCAGGAATAGATGGAACAATAACAATTAAAGATGTAAATTGTTTATCAATAAAACAAATTGATAGTGTTATTTTTGAACTTACAGATAATTTGGCAATTAGAAAAATAGATAAAGCATTAGAAGTTTTAGATAATTTAATTTATCAAAAAGAAGCATTACAAAAAATATTAATTACTTTATATAATCATTTCAAAAAAATATATTTATGTAGTATAGCAGTTCAAAATAATAAAGATATAGTAAATTCTTTAAGTTTAAGACCAAATCAAACTTTTCTAGTTACAAAATATAGAAAACAAGCTTCGTATTTTAAAATGGATGAGTTAAGAAAAATACTAAATGCATTGATTGATTTAGATTATAATTCTAAAAATGGAAAAATTGATATAGATGTTGGATTAAGAAGTATTTTGTGTAGATATTGTAGTTAGAAGGAGTTTATATGAAAGAAAATAAGGATATAATACTATCTATAATTGTAACATTAGTAGGTATATTATTTATTATTTTGAAACCTACTGAATGGTGGCATCCATGTTCTGTAATTTGCTTTTTAATTTCAATGTCATTATTTAGTAAAGCAATATCTTTAAAGGTATTTCTTGCTAATGCTCAAAGTATTATGGAAAATAATACTTTAAAAATATCAGAAGAATTTAATAATTTATATGAACAAATATCTAATAAATATCAAAGAATATTGAAATCATATAGAAGAAAAAATATTGTTTCAAAAATTTTTAGATCTTCAATAGCAAATTATATAGATAGTACTTTAAAATATAATGAAGAAGGCTTAATAACGTATGAAACGAAATATAAAAATGCATTTAAAGTTCATAATTTTGAGAATATAAAAATTTGCTAAAATCATATATCTGGAAGGTTACAAGATTATATATTTATAGATATTATGGATATGTTATTTATGTATGAAAATAGCAAAGATTTAACACCAATAGCAGGATTTTATGGAACTTTTGCATATATAACACTTGATTGGAAAATTAAGGATAGAATTGATTTAAAATTTGATACAGGTGAAGATGAATGTAAATATGCTGATAATACGAAAATACTTACTGATAGTGTAGAATTTGAAAAGAAATTTGATTTATATTGTAAAGATAGAAATTTTGCATTATGTATATTTACAATAGATTTAATAGAAGAGATATTATATTTTTTAAAAGAAAGTGAAATAGATTTTGAGATGACAATAACAGGTAATGAGATATATTTTAGGTTTTTCTCAAGAGAAATATTAAGAACACTTAATAAATATCCATCAGATAAAATAACACTATATCAATATTACTTAATATTAAAATTTATTAAAGAAATTACTATAAAACTTAATAATAAAATAAAAGAATTAGAGTGAATTTTGGTCATTCTAATTTTTTTATTTATAATTATTGAAAAAACAACTTTATAATGATATAAAT
>CAORJJ010000067.1 GCA_948517135.1 uncultured Clostridia bacterium
ATATTAATTATTATTATTATGCTTTCTGGATTATTAACACCAATTCATGGAACTCCTTATACATATATAATAAAATCAATGTTTGGTCCAAGTAATTTTGGAGAATTAAAATCTATCGCTTATATTGCCGAAATGCAACCAATAATTCCAGTTAACCATGAATCGTTAATTATTTTTATGATTATATTTATTGTATTCTTAACATTCTATCCTACTAAAATTAAATTAGAGCATATTTTTTTGTTATTAGGATTACTATATATGACATTAAGTAGCAACAGATATCTATATTTATTAGTCCCTTTGGGGTGTTATGTTTTATGTGATTTATTAACTCAATGTTCTGATATATATTTTAAAAAAGAAATGAATATACTTGAAAAAATACTTATTCATCCAATTTCTGTTGTAATATGTATAATTTCTGTATGTATCTTTACAATATATAATATTAATATGATTAAAGATATAGACTTTGTTAACGAAGAACTATATCCAACTCTAGCCACAAAATATATAAAAGAAAATTTAGATTATAAAAATATTAGAATTTATAATTCATATAATTTTGGAAGCTATTTAATGCTTAATGATATTCCTGTATTTATTGACTCTAGATTAGATGTATATTGTAGTGAATTCAACGATACTGATATATTTTATGACTATGTTAAAGCAGCAAATGGTCAAGTTTATTACGAAGAAGTATTTGAAAAATATGATTTTACACACATTTTATTGTATGATGATGAAGTAATGAATATATATATAAAAAATGACAATAATTATAAATTATTATATGAAGATGAAAATTTTTCATTATATGAAAGAAATACAAAATAATAGTAAAACCACTAAAAATGAGTAGTAAAATAAAATTAACTTTTATTTTACTACTCATTTTTATTTAAATATTTTCATTTTCTAAACCATAAAAACATTTATTATTAAGTAACATCGCTATATTTAATGGTAGTAGGAAAAATATTATCAATATATATCTAACTTGCACTATTGGTCCTAATAACATCATAAACCAAGTTATAATAATAACACTTAAATATAATACTACTACATGTTTCTTTTTATAAATTCCATAAAAAAGTATTATGAATATTAACCATATATTAGCACCTATTGAAAATAATAGTGAAATAATTGGTATATTTTCTACAGTTCCTTCTGAAGATATTTCAAAATATATTTTTTCCAGTTTAGGAAAAAGACTTTTTCTTGTTCCTGGATTATCTGTGATAGCTGCAAAATAACAAGTCTTTCTTTCCTCAAACCCTTCTATATTTGCCTTTATATAACCATCTACGAGTTGATTAGGATACCAA
Source organism: uncultured Clostridia bacterium (assembly GCA_948517135.1). Classification (GTDB taxonomy): domain Bacteria; phylum Bacillota; class Clostridia; order TANB77; family CAG-508; genus Scatovivens. Next base: position 1,341 of record CAORJJ010000067.1, read on the forward strand.
TATCCAATTGTATTTAATAAAAATGCATTTATATATTCTGATTTATGTTTTATTCCTAATTTAATATAGAAATTAAAATTTTGAAAAAGATCTGCACTTCTAAAATATTTTTTTATTGGATCTGATAATTCTGGAACATATAATTTTAATGCCTCTTCCCCATGCATAAACATATATTCTATTTTACTTTTTTCTTCATCTGTAATATCATCCGAATAATTATAAACATATGCCATTTGTTGCATTGGAACAGATAACATTTCTGCAGGTGAACTTATATTTACATTTGGTAATTGTGTTACTATCCCCCAAATATAAATATACAATGATATCAAGAATATATTTATCAAAATAATTTTTTCTGATTTAATTAAAAAAATTGACATTAATGTTATTCCAATTATTACATAAATTCCATTATTTCTAAAAAAACATAATAAAATAACTATTAATGCATATTTTAAAATATTTCTTTTTCTCTTAAAATATTTTTCTTTATTATTAAATATATCAATTAGACTTAGCATATATAGAATCATCATTAGAGTATATAATGTATCTTTTGATGAATTTAAAACAAACATATGAATTACAGGAAAAAAACAATAATATAATATTCCAATCATTCTAAGTTTTTTTGAAACATTATACTTTTCCATAAAGAATATAGTATATGAAAATATAGTACTAGCTAATATTGCTTGTAAAATAGTATATATTGCAATTCCTAAATTATATGACCCTGTTAATAGATATATACTATGTACAATTCCTCCAAGTAATATAGTATGTAATATTGGATGCTGAGTTGTAAAATTGTTGGTTGCAACTTGATAATATTGATAATATGCATCATAGCAAAAATATCCTGGAAATACTGCAAAAAAAACTGGCGTCCAGCAAATTAAAAAAATTATAGCTATAATTATATATTTTTTTAAATTTATTTTTGAAGATTCTTCAGACAATTTATTTTCGCTTTTTTCTTCCATCTTCTCTAAAAAAATATATAAAACTGTTATACATATAAAAAATATTATTGTAAATCCTAAAATTTTAAAATACATTATAGCATCTTGAAAATTTACAACTCCATTTTGGTTAATTTCTACTCCAAATATCCAAAACATAGCAAACATTATAGATTCTATTAGTACAATTATATTTCTTCTCACTTATTTTCTCCATTTACATTTATATCACTATTATATCTATATTATTTTCTATTTACAATAGCAAAAAACCACCGTAGTTCAAAACTTCGGTGGTTTTTAATGTATAATAAGGATTTTATTATTAACTTATTTTAACTCTTTCCATTCATCCTCTTTGAAGCCTACTAAAACTTTATTACGTTTCACTAAAATAGGTCTTTTAATTAACATACCATTGCTTGCAAGTAATCTGATTTTTTCTTCATCAGAAGCACTTTTCAACTCTTCTTTTAAATTCATGCTTCTATAAAGCATTCCACTTGTATTAAAAAATTTGCTTACTGGTAATCCACTTGCTTCAATAATTGCAGTTAACTCTTCATATGTAGGAGTTTCTGTAACAATATGTCTTTCTGAATATTTAACTTCATTTTCATCTAATAATTTCTTTGCTTTTTGACATGTAGAACATTTTGGATAATTTATAAATACATATTTCATTGCACTTCACTCCTAATTTTTAGTCGTTTTCTCAACGCTTTTTAATTATAGCACATTTTTATGTTAATTACTAGTACTTTTTATAAAATTATCATTTTTTACATATTTTTGTCTTTTACAATCTATCATATTTTGTACATTTCCCTTTAGATTTATCAACTGGATATTTCTTTTTAGTTTTTTCCAATTTGTTTAAAATAATTTCCTTTGGAGCAACATTCAAAGCCATTGCCATTTGAAAGCAATATGTAAAAACATCAGCAAGTTCTTCATAAACATCTTGTTTATTGAAATTTTCCGCATCCCATTGGAAACATTCTAAAAGTTCTGCTGATTCTATCGAAATGCATTTTGCTAAATTCTCAGGAGTATGGAATTTTCCCCAGTTTCTTTCCTCGTTAAAATTCTTTATTTCATTTATTATCTCTTTCATAATCTTCCTCCTATAATGTTCGAATTATATCATTTATGATTAAAAATTACAATTTCGCTTATACTAATATTATTTGTAAAGAAAGGAATCAATTTTTTAATTGATTATATGGAAAATTTATGAGTTCTTTTTGGTTAGATTCAGTAAAAAATACACCATCTTTTTCTTCTCTTGATAAAGATATTAAATCTGATGTTTGTATTGTAGGCGGTGGACTTTTAGGTCTTACTTGTGGTTATTACTTATCTCAAAACGGTGTCAAAGTCACAGTTATAGACAAAAATAATATTATGGAAAAAGTAAGTGGACATACTACTGCAAAAATAACAAGTCAGCATAACCTTATATATAAATACTTGGAGGATTCTCTTGGAATTAAATCTGCCAAGCAATATTTAGATGCAAATCAGCTTGCTATTTCAAACATAAAAAATATTATTAATACAGAGCAAATTGATTGTGATTTTGAAATGCAAGATAGCTATGTTTATACAACAGATGAAAATGAAGTGGAAAAAATAAAACTTGAAAACAATACTGTAAATTCTTTAGGATTAAATAGTGAATTTGTTACATCTTCTCCACTTCCATTCAAAATTTCAGGTGCCATTAAATTTCCTAATCAAGCACAATTCAATCCTATTAAATATGCTTATGGAATTGCTAATAAAATTAAAGAAAATATTTATACACACTCTACGGTTTATAATATTGAAAAAGAAAATGATGAATTTATAGTGCATACAAAAAATAATAAAGTCCATTCAAAATATGTTGTTCTCGCATCTCACTATCCTTTTATTAATGCTCCTGGATATTATTTTTTAAAAATGTATCAATCTACATCTTATGTAATTGGTGTTGATATTGGTGACAAATACTTTGATGGAATGTATATAAATAATCAGTCACCTATTTTTTCATATAGATTTGCTAATTACAAAGATAAAAAAATATTACTTGTTGGTGGAGCTGACCATAAGACTGGAAGTAAAATTGACTTATCAAATGCTTATTCAATTTTAGAAAGTGAAGTAAAAAAGCTTTATCCCAAATGCAATGTACTATATAGATGGAATACTCAAGATTGTATTACACTTGATAAAATACCATATATTGGTGAATTTTCTAATTTAATGCCTAATATGTATGTTGGTACTGGATTTAATAAATGGGGAATGACATCTTCAAATGTTGCTGCTAATATTATTACTGACAACATTTTAGGACAAAGAAATGAATATGAAGATGTTTTTAAAGCAACCAGACTTCATCCTATAAAAAACAGTGAAGAACTTGGTAATATGATAAAAGAAAGTGCAAATTCTCTTGTATTCAATAAATTCAAAGTTCCAGAAAGCGACTTAAAAAAAATACAAAATAATACTGGAATGGTAGTAGAAATTGATGATCAAAAAGTTGGTATTTATAAAGACTCTAACGGAAAAATATTTGCTGTAAAACCTATTTGTACACATCTAGGATGTCTTTTAAGTTGGAATAATATTGATAAAACATGGGATTGTCCATGTCATGGTTCTAGATTTGATTATAAAGGAAATAACCTTTATAACCCTGCAATTAAAAATTTAGAAACTTTTGAAATTGAAAATGAGCCTTAAATTAGGCTCATTTTTTCTAATATTCTTTTAATTTCTCATTCAATTTTGTATATATAGGAATCATAGTTGGCTCACTTACTATTTTACATACATCTTCAATATTCACCCATTTAACCCCTTTATTCTCATCTTCTTTAATTCTTATTGGATCATTTTCATCTGCTTCTAGTAAAAAACAACAATCATAATGCAAATGTGATGATACATATTTTCCTCTTTTAACATGTCCATCTACTGTTACAATTTCTAAAGAATATATTCCATCGCTCAACACCTTCAAGTTTTTAAGTCCTGTTTCTTCTTCTGCTTCTTTTAATGCTACTTCTACTAAGTTTTCATTTCCATCTGCATGTCCTCCAGTCCATGCCCATGAATTATAAATATTGTGATATATCATCAATACTTTCGTTCTTTCTTTATTCACAATCCAATTTGACGCAGTAAAATGAAAAACTTCATTTTCTCTTGTTAATACATCATTGCATGAATCTATACATTTTAACATTACTTTTTTATCATTTTCTTCTTGTTCATTACAGGGTTTATATTTTTCAATTTCTTCTTTTAACATATTTATACCTCTTTTTATTATTAGATTTTTATTTTATCATACTTATAATCAAATGTATAGTAAATATTTTGACTGATTATAATAATTATGGTATAATCATTATGTACTCTAGCCAATGTGTTTTTTTATGAAAAGGAGATTCACTATGAAAATTAACAAGAACAGAACCACAGCAATGATTATGGACATGGGCGAACTTAAAGGTTGCATTAAGCTCGAGATGCAGAACATTGTTTTCCCGAAGTGGAGCGACCTTGGTCTTGCAGGCATGATGATTCGGCAGTGCGTAAGCACAAAGGAACAACCCACTGGTAATATTTATGATGAAGCTATCTTCCAGGTAGTTCTTCGTGTTATCGGTGGCAAAGTCCTCATGAATGGCCGGCCTGATTGCTATTGCTGGAAACACTCCAAAGTGGAAAATGCAAAAAACACACAGATTATCGGAACCAATTCCGCTACTGGTCTAATCAACCTTTGCGGTGTGCTTGACAGCGTTGTTGATGCAACAGAAAAGTCTATGCTGGCGGACATGTTCGCCAATCTTAAGAAAGATCTGTTATTGGTCACAACTCCTGCTGAAAACCGTATCTGTATCGAAGTAACTGCTGATCTGTACAATGCTGGTATCACCCACTGTGTGGATGAATGGATGGACACTGATGAAAGTGGAAACGCCGAAGCCACAGAGCTTCAGATTGGCGACTTCATGATCGTTACAAACAGCGGCGTATACCGTGTTGGCCGTGATGAATTTCTGGAGACCCATGTAATTAATTAATCTCCGAACTTGCATGAGTAATTAAGCATGCAGCAAAATCCCAGTTTTTACAAACTGGGATTTTTTGCTTTTATAAGTTTAAAATTCTTTCTACATCCTTATCTCCTCTACCAGATAAATTTACTATTATGGAATCAGTTTTATCATAAATTTTTGCAATTTTTAGAGCATATGAAATTGCATGGCTACTTTCTATTGCTGGAATAATTCCTTCTAATCTACTTAAAATCTTAAATGCATTTACTGCTTCTATATCTGTTACACTATCATATTTTACTCGTTTTATATCATTCAAATATGCATGTTCTGGTCCAATTCCTGGATAATCTAATCCTGCTGAAATTGAATATGCTTCTTTTACATTTCCATTATTATCTTGCATTATATATGTTTTCATACCATGTATTATTCCTACTTTATTATCATATATTGCAGAAGCATGCATTCCTGTTTTCAAACCTTTTCCAGCCCCTTCAATACCAAATATCTCCACATCTTCTTTTATAAAATCATTAAATAATCCTATACTATTACTTCCGCCTCCAACACATGCTATTATAGCCTTAGGAAGTTTTTTATCTTGTTCTAATATCTGTTTCTTTGCTTCTTCTCCAATTACTTTTTGAAAATATTTTACCATTTCAGGGTATGGACTAGGTCCAACTGCAGAACCAATTAAATAAAATGCATCTTTATCCTTCAAAAGAAATTCAAAAGCTTCATCTACTGCATCTTTTAATGCACCTTCTCCCTTTGTTACTTCTTTTACTTTTGCACCTAATAATTTTATTTTTTCTACATTTACTTTTTGTCTTTTTATATCTTCAGATCCCATAAATATTGTACATTTCATATTAAATAGACTACATACAGTTGCTGTTGCAACTCCATGTTGACCAGCTCCTGTTTCTGCAATTATATGAGTTTTATTCATTCTTCTAGCAAGTAAAATCTGACCAATCGCATTATTAATTTTGTGAGCTCCTGTATGATTTAAGTCTTCTCTTTTCAAATAGATTTTTGCTCCTCCTGCATATTCAGTAAGATTTTTAGCAAAATATAGTGGAGTTGGTCTCCCAACATATTGTTTTAAATAGTAAATATATTCATTATCAAAGTTATTATCCTCTATTGCTTTTTTAAATTCCTTTTTAATATCATTTAATTTTCCTTTTAACTCTTGTGGCACATATTGTCCACCAAATTCTCCATAATTCATAATTATTTCCTTCTTTCCTTAAATTTATTTTTTGATTTTTCCAATACCAATCTACTTCCATATGCACCACCTCCTTTAAATATAACAAAAAAGCACATGTATAAGTTTTTTCACTCATACATGTGCCAAATCTATTCTATACAAAAAATTTATAGCATGACAAAACTGTATGAGCAATTTTTTCCCCATACTTGCCAGATATTATTTAACTCAAAGTTTTTATAATTATTCATGGCTTTTGTCTCCTAAATAAATTTTATATATTATATGATAATTTTAGAATTATTGTCAATACTTAAATATCAAATTCAAAAACAGCCCTATCTGCACCAGAAAATTCAAAATTATCTTTATCTTGTTTTGTTATCCATTTAAAATCTTCATGTTCTAAAAGTTTAATCTGTTTACTAATTAACTCTGCTTTATAAAAAATTAATTTAATATCTTTTTCTGGATAATGATGAATATTTTCACCAACATATTCCTTAACTTCAATATTAGCATCAAATTCTTCTTTTATTTCCCTTCTCAACGCCTCTTCATAAGTTTCACCTATTTCAACTTTTCCACCAGGAAATTCCCAAAAACCGCCTTGAGATTTCTTTAAATTTCTTTGTGCAATTAAAAATTTATCATTTTTATATATTATTCCTGCAACTACTTCTATCATTTTTTACCCCTATTCATCAAATATATAATAATATATCATAAACTTGAATAATTTACAAATTCCCAATTTTTTTATTCTCTCTAAACAGTTGACATTGCTGATAAATTTGATATATATTTATATTATAATATATATCATAAAGAGGAGTATTATGGAAAATTGGAATAATTATAAAGAATGGGATATTGAAGAACCAATGTGGAAAAAAGCTGTTGATTTTGCAAACAAATATCATGTTAAATCTGGTCAATATAGAATAGGAAAAGATGGGGAGAAAATCCCATATATTACACATATTTATGAGGTTATGAAAATTTTAACTAATGAGGCTAATATAACATCTGATACAATTTTAACTGTTGCAGCATTACATGATACTATTGAAGATACAGATTGTACTTTTGAAGACATTTCTAGAGAGTTTGGTGAAGATATTGCAGAAGCTGTTAATTTATTATCAAGAGGAGAAAATCAATCATTCGATGATTATGCTGAAAAAATTTTTACATCTAAAAAATTTCCATGGCTTGGTTATATAAAATTAGCAGATCGAATTCATAATATGAGAACATATCCAGAAACAAAAAATTATGGAAAAATAAAATATAAATATGATGAAACATTAAGAACAATAACACCATATGCTGAAAAACAATCACCTATTTTAGCACAAAAATTAGACGAAACTATGGATATGATAAAAAATTTTTTAAGTGATAAAGAAATTGAGCATTAGGTGAAAAATATGAGTGATACATCTATAAATATAGAAGATGAACAAGCAAAGATTACAAATAAAATTAATAGTATTAAGAATTCTGGAGTATTTCATTTAATAAAATCCCAATTAAATAAATTAAAAGATAACACTTTTGATCGATTTCAAGATAAAAATATTAATATTTATGGAAGAATAAAGAAAGCTACTTCAGCATCTGAAAAAATTGCAAAAAAAAATATTCCTGCAAGTGAAATTTATGATTTACTTGCTTTTATGATTGTTGTTGATCTTCCTGATAATTATGAATTAATTAAAAATAGTCTTCAAGAAAATTTGTCTAACATAACATATTCTCACAATTTTGATGGTAATCTACCTGAAAATAATGGCTATTCTAGTCTCCATTTGGGAATAAATGTTGATGATTTTCTTCCTAAAGGGTGTCCTTCTGGATTAGAGAATCTTTCTGCTGAAATACAGCTCAAAACATATGGTATGTACATGGCTCAAGAAGCTACTCATGATTCTATTTACAAAAATAACAATCTAAGTAATAAGCAAAAATACGATATGCAATCATTAATGTTTCCAATGATAGAACATCTAACTGATATAGAAATGTATGAAAGAGCTTTAAATGCAACTGTTGACCAGAATAAACGTGAAGAAATAAGTTCAAAAATTACTTCTTTAAAAAAACAAATTGAAAATCATAAGGAAAAAAATTTAGACTATATTAATGAAAATATGCCATTAGTGGAAAGTGTTTTTAAAGAATATATTGCTAGAAAACAAATTGAAAATATTAAACAAATCGCTGAATTTGATTTATCTACTGAACATATAGAACAACTTATTGAATCTTTTAGAAATGCTATTGATTATTTAAATGATTCTCAAGATGAAGAAAAAATTACAGATACACAACCTACTGGATTCAAAAACATTGATGAACTACTAGTTAGATTTGATAAAATGACTTTTGAAGAAATGGAAAATTTGAGTCAAAAATATAGAAAAAGAAATTCCAAATTCTTTTCAGTAAGTGCTGTTGCTGCTTCAAAAAAATCTGTTACAATACATGATTTGTCTGATACTCTTAATGATTTACAGGAACATATAGATTCTGAAAAAGAAAGTGATGAAGTTGAGAAATAAAATACCCCCAAAACTACTGATTTTGGGGGTAAAATTTATTTGGTTTATTCTAAATAAATTTTTATATCATTTTAACTTTGATTTTTATATATTTTCTGTTTGATATAAACTAGTTAATGTGTTACCTATCAAAATATTTTCATCAATTTAAGTTATTTTTTATAAAGCAATTGGATAGTATTACCTTCGGGTTATGAGAATGGGTTGACAGGCTTTTGTATTTTAGTGAAATCAATGGTTTTAGCAAGTATATCAATAAAAATTGGGGAAATGATTTTTAGAACATTTGTGTTATTTTTTGAACTTTTTTGAGAAGTTTTTCCCCAACTTTTCCCCAATTGGTTTTATACATATGTTCGTATAAAAATTGGATATTAATGGGAAACCTATAAAATTTATTTTGGAGGTTTTGAAAATGAATAAAATTACTTATCATAAAGAAGGAGATTATTTGATTCCTGATTTAATTGTTGAGAATTCTAATAAGGATTATCGAATTGGTAAATATGGGAGATTAAGATTAAATTATTTGAAAGAGCATAAAAAAGGTTTATATACTGAACTGATAATAAATGGAATACTATCTAAACATCTCTCTGATATTGAAGATTCTGCTACTAAAAGAATTGATACTATTATCAAACAATTAGCTAAGTCTGAAAATATTAATGAAGATTTAAAAAGTAACAATCAACTTGCTTGGGTTCAGGCTATGAATAACATTAAAAATCGAGCTAAAGAAATTGTTTATAATGAGATTATTTATGTATAGGAGGATTTTTGAGATGAGTTTTAGAAAAGTTAATGAAAATGATATTTTAAGTGATTTGTTATCAACTAGAGAAGATTCTTTATTGGGATACACTACAGAAGAAGATAAAAAGCATACTATTTGTATTGATGAGATTTCTGAAAGGATTTTAAAAAATGTTCCTAAACAAAATAAGAAGTATGTTCAAAAACAACTAGAAAAGCTAGATGAAAACTTTTTAGATTATCTTTACTATTGGAATGATAAGTTTTATAGAAATGGTTTTGTTGATGGCGTGCAGATGATTGTGGGATGTATTGAAGAATAATAGAATTTTACTTATTATTTTATGGTAAAATTGTAAAAGTGTGAAATTTGACTTTTTATTTTAAAAGTCATTTTCACACTTTTTATTGTTATTATTCATCAATTATACTAATGCAATAATTAGGATCATTCATATTTTGAATTTGATATTGTATTGATTTTTGATTACATATTCGAATTATTGCAATTTTAATCAAATAATTTCTTATATCTTCTACAATTGAAATATTTCTATTATTCATTACATTCATTCTCATTAATGATATACTACTATTAATAATATTTATTTCTTCTCTATAATATTTAAATAAATACCTTACATATCCAATATCTTATTGGTCATTTCCAAATCCTTGATTACATATTCTTTGTAAATCAACTTTTATTTCATCTACATCACTATCACTCTTGCATTTCAATATCTTTAATATTAACTCATTTATATTATCCATTTGTTTATCCTTTCTATTTTTGTTTCTTTAAGTAAAAAAATCATTTACTACTTTTTCACAATACTATATTCGCTGTTCTTCTAAAGTGCAATTTTTGCACTTTAAGCAACAAAAATTACACTTTAAATCATAACTATCATAATTATCTTGTATAGGAATTTTATATTATTTAAATCTAGACAACATCTAAAATAGCATATCTCATTGGATCATCTTCTGGTAAATTATTTGCATATTCTTTTAATTTATCAACTTTTACATTATCTTCTGAATCATAAAATTCTAAAAATTCTTCTTTAGTTAATAAAGAAATTGCAAAATTATCAACAATACCAATATTATTTAATGATATTTTTTTCTTATCTTTTGTAGAATAATCTAAAATCTCTTCTACTTCTACTATAGTATCTTTATTTATTTTCTTTATTCTATAATATAAATCTTGTATGTATTTTTTTAAATGAAATTCAATTATTTTTTGAATATCATATAACATTGTATATAT
>CAORJJ010000068.1 GCA_948517135.1 uncultured Clostridia bacterium
ATTTAATATAAAGGAGAATAATATGAATTTAGGAATTGATTTAGGACGGAAGTCATATTGGTTTAGGTTTAATAGAAGGTCTAGAATTAAAAGCAACTGTTGATAAATTTTTCTCAGAAGATGATAGAAAAGATATAGAAAATGCAATTGTAAATAATATAGATGAATTATTAAATAGAATTTTACAAGAAAACAATTTGAGTTTAGATGACATAGAAAGAATTGGAGTTGCTTCTCCAGGCACTGTAACAAATGGAATGATAACATCAGGAAATCTTAATATTAAGGAATTTAATTTGCAATCAAAATTAGAGGAAAAATATAATAAAAAGATAAAGATAAGAAATGATGGAAAATGTGCAGCGCTAGCTGAGAAAAAATATGGTGCATTAAAAGAGTATGATGACTGTATTTTTGTTAATATTGGAACTGGTTTAGGTGGTGCTGCATTTATGGGGGGAAAATTATTAGAACCAAAAAGATATTCTGGATTTGAATTTGGGCATATGACTTTAGTTAAAGATGGAATACAATGCACATGTGGAAAAAAAGGTTGTTTTGAAAGATATTGTTCTATAAAATCTCTAAAAAATAGAATAACAAAAACTTTAAATATAAATGGTACAGATATTTCAGGACAATATTTAAGAGAATACATAATGGTAAAATATCATGATGAAGTACAAGCTGATATTAATGATTTTATAGATTATTTAAGAATTGGAATATGTAATTTAATAGATATTTTTGAGCCAGAGATAATATGTTTTGGAGGAAGTTTTTCTTATTATGAAGGACATCCAGTATTAAACAAATTAATTGAAGAAGTAAACAAATCGAATACAACATTTAATAATACTAAGCCCAAAATTGTTACAGCTCATTTTAAAAATGATGCGGGAATTATAGGTGCAACAGTAGAATAATATTTTAGTAAATCATCTTGAACAAAAAAATAAAAAAGATTCAAAAGTAATCAAGAGAAAGCAAGAAAGTTGACGTAAGCCAAAAAAAAGAGTATAATTAAAAGCACAATAAAAAACAATATAGTAAATTTTAGGAGGAAACATTATGGCTAATGTAGGCGAGATGTTAAACAATTGTTTTTCAATTCGGTTCCAGAGTGTAAAATCCATCCGTGATCAGCGTACAGCGAGTCTGGTGGTAAGTAAGGATGAAGCAAAAGAATTTTTCAATCTTATAGAAAGGTTTGGGCTTATAGTTATTTACACAGAAAATGATGTGTGGCATGTTACCCCAAACCCAAATACAGATCCTAAAGATTTGGAAAAACGTATATCCACTTGGGATATGATGTTTCATAAGTATATTTCTGCCAGCAATCAGTTCAGAAGAGAGAATGAGAAATATTTTAGAGGTGGTTAAATAATCACCACAAAAGAGCTTCACAGTTAAAAGTGAAGCTCTTTTGCGTAATATAGAAAATTTATATATTGTTTGTTTAAAAATTGGAATAGTTGACAATAATATAAAAAAATAGTATAATATCTTTTAGTATTAATGAGATTTATATAAAAAAGATTAGTTCGGAAAATAATTAAAAATAAAAGTGTGCGGGAAAAATTGAATAATTTGAAATTATAAGAACAATGAAAAAGCCTGTTGAGATGAGCTTTTTTTGTTCTTTAGTTTTCTTTGCATGCAATCTTAATTATAAATTTTTTGAAAGATACGAGAAATTAAATTTATTAGAAAGGAGAGTATATTAAACGGACGGTTTGTTTAATATACAAATAGAAATGGAAAAATTATTATTAATTTAGAAAAATTAGAAACATTTTTAAAAATAGATATTATAGATAATGGAACTGGGATTGATGAAGAAAATATAAATAATATATTCAAAAGATTTTTTAGAGAAAGAAAAGTTAAGGATATTGAAGGTGTTGGAATTGGACTATATTTAGTCAAAAAAATTGTTGAAGCTCAAAATGGATATATAAAAGTAAAATCAAAAATAAATGAAGGTAGCACATTTTCGATTTTTTTGTCACTTTAAAAGATTGTTTCAAAACTGAAACAATCTTTTTTTGAACGGAAACTTTTTTGAAATATTGGTATGATAGTATGGATTCATGGAAGAGAGGTAATGAAAATGGAAAGTATTTTAAAAGTAAAAGATTTAAAAAAGTATTATGGTAGCGATGAAGCTTTAGTAAAAGCTTTAGATGGAGTTTCTCTAGAAATAAATAGAGGAGAATTTGTAGCAGTAGTGGGAACTTCAGGAAGTGGTAAATCTACATTACTTAATATGATTGGAGGCTTAGATAATCCAAGCTATGGAAAAATTGAAATAGATGGTAATGAAATTTCAAAAATGTCAGATGAAGAATTAACAATATTTAGAAGAAGACAAATAGGATTTATATTTCAAAATTATAATTTAGTTCCAATGTTAAATGTTTATGAAAATATTGTACTTCCAATTCAATTAGATGGAAATAAAATAGATAAAGATTTTATAAATGAAATTATTAATTTGTTAGGAATAACTTCAAAAATTAAAACAATGCCTAATAAATTATCTGGTGGTCAGCAACAAAGAGTTGCAATAGCAAGAGCAATTTCAACTAAACCATCTATAATTTTGGCAGATGAACCAACTGGAAATCTTGATACAAAAACATCATTAGAAGTAATAGGACTTTTAAAAAATACTAGTAAAGCTTTTAATCAAACAATAGTTATGATTACTCATAATGAAGAAATTGCTCAAATGGCAGATAGAATTATAAGAATTGAAGATGGAAAGATTTTTTAGAAGGAGTGGGTAAAAATGAATTTATTAAAAAATAATAATAACAAAGTAATTCATAATATTGCAAAGGCTTCACTAAAAGAATCTAAAATAAAAAATATTTTTATGACAGTAACTATAAGTTTAGCAATTTGCTTTATTATGGTGCTTGGACTTGCATCATTAAATTACAAAACTTATGAACGTGAAATTGTAAAAGGAATGCAAGATTGTATTTATTATGATGTAAGTAAAGAGCAAATAGATGGATTAAAATCTAATGAAAATGTAAGCTGTGTGATGGAATATAGAAGTGGTTTTGAAAAAGAAATTGGAGATATAAAAATTAAACCAATATATTATGATTACAAAGTTCAAGAAATAAGTGCACAGAAACTTTCAAAAGGAAATTTTCCTACCAAACCAAATGAAGTTGTTATAGATGTATTAGTAGCAAAAGAATTTGGAATAGAAGAAAACATAGGAGAGACTATTGAAATATTAGGAGAAAAGTTTATTATATCTGGTTTTGTTGATTATGGAAAATCTATGTATTATTCTACATTATTTTCAAAAGAATATTCAGAATCAGGAATATTATTTAAAAACAGTACACTTGATGTTTTAATAAAAGTATCTCCAAATATGAAAATACCAAGTACAACATATATTAAAGATTTCTTTTATGAACTTGGAAAAACAAATGGAATTGAAAGAAAAAATGTAAATCCAAATAATAGATTTGTTGATACATTTTCTATAAATATGTCAGAACTTCAAACATTTGTAGGACTAAGTATTGTAGTTCTTATAATAGGTGGAATTGTAATTTACAGTATATTTTATTTATCAGTATCATCTAAAGTTAAAGAGTATGCACAATTAAGAACTATTGGAATGTCTAAAAAACAAATTAAAAAACTAATAAAATTTGAAGGACTTGAGTATTGTAAAATTGCAATACCTTTAGGAATTGTAGTTGGTAGTATAATTTCATATTTTATAAGTTCAAATGGATGGAACATTTTAAATATTTTAAGATTAGCAGTTGTATCAGGAGTTTTAGGAACAGTAGCAGTTTTTATATCTGTAACAAAACCTGCAAAAAGAGCAAGTAATGTATCACCAATAGAGGGTTTAAGATATACAGGAAATGACGAAAATGTTAAGGCTTCAAATAAATTATGTAGAAATTTAACTCCAAATTCTTTAGGAAAAATTGAATTTTACAAAAATAGAAAAAAGACTAATATTACACTTATATCTTTAATTATAGGTGGAACATTATTTATTGGAGCATTGACTTTTTCTGGTTCAATAAATAACGAAAAATATGCAAGAAACGGTTATTTTAAAGATAGTGAATATAATTTGAATTTTTCGCAAGACTCTATAGCTGATAGTCAAAATGGGTTGTATGATTTAATAAGTAATGGTAATAATCTTACAAGAGTAAAAAATGAGTTAGAAAATTTAGAAGAAGTAGATTATATAAAGGCTAGAAAAATTTATCGTTTAAAAATAGATACTAAAAGAGATGTTATTGATGAAGAAATTGAATCAATGAATGAAAACTTACAAGAAGCAATGAATAAAGCTTTAAAAAGTGGAACAGGGGATATAAAAGAATTAACAGAAAATGGAGAAATATATTTAAGTTATAGTGATGTTTTTGAAGAAGTGTATGGCTATACTCCTAAAGTTGGTGATAAAGTAACATTTCACTATTTTAATGATGGAGAAAAACAAATAGAACTAACTATTGGTGGAATTGGAGATTCAGAATTTTCTAAATATGCAAGATTAATAGGTTGGGTATTAGTGCCACAAAATGTATATGATCAAATTTCAGAAGGGGTTGATAGTACAGGGTATTTAGAAGTTAGTACTAAAAATCATATTTATAATGAAGATATAGATAATAAAATTAAAAACATTAGTAAAAAATATGAAGATATATCATGTATGGCATATTCTGATTGGCATGAGCAAGCTGAGCAAACAGTAAGCAGTTTTAAAAATGGACTTATAGGAATTTCAAGTTTTATAATTATATTTAGTATAATTAATTTAATAAATACAGTTATTACAAGTATGGTTACACGTAGAAAAGAAATTGCTATATTACAATCTATGGGGATGACAAAAAAACAAGTAAATAAAATGATTATTTCTGAAAATATATGGCTTGCAGTACCAAACTGCTTAGCAAGTAGTATTATGGGACCAAGTTTTGCATATTTTGTGATAAAGATATTTGAAGAGTTTGGCCTGCATTATATGGAATTTAAATTACCTCTTTTAGCACTCGTTCTATATCTAGTAATTTCAATTATTGTGCCATCTATTATTGCAATATGTTGTATAAAAATATTCAATAAAGAATCTATTGTTGATAGATTAAGAGAAAACTGAAATTAAGGGACAGTTGAAAAATTTCAATTTCATTGAAAATAAATTAAAATGAGTTCAAATTTAAAATTTGGACTCATTTTTTGTAACTTTTTTGAAAAAAATGTTACTATGAATATGAAAACATTTAAGAAAGAAGTATTAAATAATTTAAAAAAAGAAATTGGTGAAGAAAGATATAAAACTTTTTTATAAAAACTATTGACTTGGAGTTAACTCTAAGTGATACTATAAGAACAAAAGAGGAGAATATCTAAAAAATGGGGGAAAATATGACTATTTCAGAAGTAAGTAAAAAATATAATTTAACACAAGATACTTTAAGATATTATGAAAAAATTGGTATGCTTTCAAATGTTCCTAGAAACAAGAGTGGTATAAGAAATTACGATGAAAATTCATGTAGAAGAATCGAATTTGTAAAATGTATGAGAGATGCAGGAGTTGAAATTGAAGCTTTATTAGAATATATGGAATTATTTGAAAAAGGAAAAAGTACTGCAAAAAGAAGAAAAGAAATATTGGAACAGCAAAGAGAGAAGTTACTAGAAAAACAGAAAAATATTACTGTTTCACTAGAAAAATTAGATTATAAAATTGAATTATACAATGATATTGTTTCTGGAAAAAAGAAAGACTTTACAGAAACAATTTAGCAGAAAAAATATAAAAAATTTTTAAGGAGGATAAATATATGATTAAACAAACAGCTGGAAGAGAGAATTTAGGAGAATTAGCACCTAAATTTGCAGAATTGAATGATGATGTATTATTTGGAGAAGTATGGTCACGAGAGGATAAATTATCTTTAAGAGATAGAAGTATGATTACAATATCTGCTTTAATGGCACAAGGGTTATTTCCACAATTAAAATCTCATTTTATTATGGGTAAAAAACATGGTATAACAAAAGAAGAGGCAGTTGAAATTGTAACACAACTTGCATTTTATTCTGGATGGCCTAAAGCATGGAGTGCATTTTCATTAATAAATGAAGTATATGTAGATGATAGTTCTGAAGAAACACATGGAGGAATGTTTGGAATGGGAGAACCAAACACTGCTTTTGCACAATATTTTATCGGAAATTCATATTTGAAACCATTAAATAAACCAGGAGAATCATCAGTATTCTTAGCAAATGTAACATTCGAACCAGGATGTAGAAATAATTGGCATATACATCATTCAAGCAAAGGCGGAGGACAAATTTTAATTTGTGTTGAAGGAGAAGGTTGGTATCAAGAAGAAGGAAAAGTGGCTCAAAAATTACTTCCTGGAACTGTTGTAACAATACCAGCAAATGTAAAACATTGGCATGGAGCAACAAAAGATACCTGGTTTAGTCATATTGCAGTTGAAGTACCAGGAGAAGATACAAAAAATGAGTGGTGTGAACCTGTAACAGATGAGGAATATAGTAAATTATAATAAAATTAAAAGGAGGAAAAACAATGCTTTACAAAGATTTTAAAGGACTAAAATTATCAAGCTTAGGCTTGGGAACAATGAGATTACCTAACAAAGGGGTAAATGGAGATACTCCAATTGATGAAGAAGAAACAGCAAAAATGGTGGAATATGCAATAAGTAAAGGCATAAACTATTTTGATACAGCATGGGGTTATCATAATGGAGAATCAGAACTTGTAATAGGTAAAGTTTTACAAAAATATCCAAGAGAAAGTTTTTATTTAGCAACTAAATTCCCAGGATATGATGTATCTAATATGGATAAAGTTGAAGAAATTTTTGAAAAACAATTAGAAAAAACAGGAATGAAATATTTTGATTTTTACTTAATTCATAATGTTTATGAAAGAAATATTGATCCATACTTAGATGAAAAATATGGAATTTTAGATTACTTATTAAAACAAAAAGAAAATGGAAGAATTAAACATTTAGGATTTTCAGTACATGGAAGTTTTGACGTTATGAAAAAGTTCTTAGATAGCAGATATGGAGAACATATGGAATTTTGTCAAGTACAATTAAATTACTTAGATTATGAATTCCAAGATGCAAAAGCTAAACTAAAATTATTAAAAGAACTTAATATACCAGTTTGGGTTATGGAGCCATTAAGAGGTGGAAGACTTGCAAAACTTTCAGAAGAAAACGAAACAAAACTTAAAGCTCTAAGACCAGATGAAACAGTACCAGCTTGGGCATTTAGATTTTTACAATCTATACCAGAAGTTACTATGGTACTTTCAGGAATGTCAAATATGGAGCAATTAGAGCAAAATATTAAAACATTTGAAGAAGAAAAAAAATTAAACAATGATGAAATGAATGCTTTAATAGAAATGGCAAGAGAAATGGTAAACAGCAAAACACTTCCATGTACTTCTTGCAGATACTGTACAGCACATTGTCCAATAGGAATTGACATTCCAAAGATTTTAGCTTTATATAATGAACATGTATTTACTGGTGGAGGATTTATAGCCCCAATGGCTATAAGTGCATTGCCAGATGACAAAAAACCAAGTGCGTGTATAGGATGTAAATCTTGTGAAGCTGTTTGCCCACAACAATTAAAAATATCAGAAGCAATGTCTAATTTTGTAGATTTATTAAAATAAACTGAAATTTAGGGACGTTTCATTTATTTCATAATGTATAAGTGAAATTTTTCACTTGTCCATTTATTTCAAATTAGGAGGTTTATAATTATGGAAAAAGTAGAAAGTATGAAAAAAACAAAACATTTAGTAGAGATTTTATCAAATAGAAAGGTTAAATATGTTGTTGGAACAATTTTATTAAGTGGATTAGGAGTTGCTATTCCTCGAATATTTCATGTTTTAGTGGGTAGCAGTGCTGGTGCAACATTTTTACCAATGCATATTTGTGTTTTAATTGCAGCATTAACCTTTGGAGCTATTAGTAGTACTATTGTTGCAGGAAGTTCAATTGTATTTAGCTTTTTATTAACAGGAATGCCAAGTTTAGCAAGACTTCCATATATGTTAATAGAACTTGTAATATATGGGATTTTACTAAGTGCATTTAATAAAAAGTTCAATTCTTATATATCATTAGTTATGACTATAATTTTAGGAAGAATTTTATATGCAGGAATTTTATTCTCAGCAGTTAATATTTTAGGATTATCAAGCTATGGAATTTCAGTAATGGAAAGCGTAAGAATGGGAATCCCAGGAATTATTTTACAATTACTATTTGTTCCAGTTTTATCTAAAATAATGAATAAAGGATTGAATTTAAAAAATGACTAATTTAGAAATTGTAAAAGAAAAATTGTATGAAAAAAATGCAAGTTTAGTAGTTTTATATGCAAATGGAGAATGCAAAGAATATTATCAAAATAGAATTAATGATATAAAAGATATTTTAAAAGAAAATAAAGAGGCGTTAAGAGATGCTATTATAGCTGATAAAGTAATTGGAAAAGTAGCAGGCTCAATTTTAACTGTTGCAGGAGTTAAACAAATATATGCAGATGTTATGAGCAAATATGCGATTCCAGTTTTAGAAGAAAACCATATAAAATATGAATATAAAACTTTAACCGAATATGTTATAAACAATAGCAAAACTGGAATGTGTCCTATGGAAAATAAGTATAAAGACGAGAAAAATATTAATAAAATTTATGATGAAATGATAAAATAGTTAAAGGAGGAAATTTAAATGAGAAAAGATTTAAAAATTGTACCAGCAGTATTTCCAATGCCAGTTTTAATGATAGCAACTTATAATGAAGATGGAAGTGTTGATGTTATGAATGCAGCTTGGGGAATGGCTTATGATTTTACACAAATAAAATTAAATATTAGTGAAGGACATAAAACAACACAAAACATTAGAAGAACAGGATGTTTTACAGTATCTTTAGCAACTACTGAAACATTAAAAGAATCAGATTATTTTGGTATTGCTTCAGGAAATAATGTAAAAGATAAATTTGAAAGAACAGGAATGAAAGCTGTAAAAAGTGATCATGTAAATGCTCCAATAATAGAAGATTATCCAGTTTGCATGGAATGTAAAGCAGTAGAAGTAGATGGAGAATATGGAGTTTTAGGTGAAATAATAAATCTTTCTATTGATGAAAAATATTTAGATGAAAATGGAAATCCAGATTTTCAAAAAATGAAAACTATTGCTTATGATCCATTTACTCATGGTTATTATGAAGTTACTAAAAAAGTTGGTCAAGCATTTAGTGATGGAAAAGAATTGATGTAATACTAGATTTTAAAAGAAGTGTATTCGAAATAATCAACCAATCACATAAACACCTTACAAAACATATACTTTAATAGAGGTGATATAATGGGATCAAGTGAATTTGTAATATTTATTTCAATTTTAGCATCTAATATTGCTAAGGGAAAATCAGAAGATGAAATAAATCTTTTGTCAACATTTTTTTCTCAGCTCGGAGACACTTTAGCCACTATATCTGCTTTTGATTCTAGTTGTAATAATTAAATTATATAAATGGTAAAATAAGTCGAAACTTCTCGGCTTATTTTTGTTTAATTTACCAAAATAAAGGCATAATTATATTGTTAGAAATTTTCAAAAATAGAGGTGTATATTTTGAAAAAACAATTTATTAAAGCTAGAGACGGATATAATTTAGAACTTCATATATTTGAAGTGCCAAATGCAAAAGCAGTTGTACAAGTTATACATGGAATGGAAGAACATCAAGGACGTTATGAAAAATTCATAAGAGTATTAAATGAAAATGGATTTTCAGTAGTAAGTTCAGATATGAGAGGACATGGAAAATCTTGTAAAGACTTAGGATATTTTAAAGAAAAAGAAGGATACTTAGAATTAATTGAAGACCAAAAATTTATAACAGATTTTATACAAAAGTATTTTCCGAATCAAAATATTAATTTATTTGCACATTCTATGGGAACAATTATAGCTAGAGTACTTCTTCAAGAAAATTCAAAAGCATATAAAAAAGTTGTACTTTCAGGTTATCCTAATTTTCAAAAAGGTGCATATCCAGGAATTCTTTTTACTAATTTAATTACTGCTATACATGGACCAAAATATAAATCAAAGTTTATTTTAGATGTAAGTAAAGATACTTTTAATCATGTAATAAAAAATCCAAAAACTAAATATGATTGGATATGTTATAATGAGGAAAGTGTGAAATCTTATATAGATGATCCATATTGTGGAATTGGTTTTACGTGTTCTGCATACAATGATTTATTTCATCTTGTAGTAATGATGCATAAAACTGAAATGTATCATAATGTAAATAAAGATATGGAATTATTATTAGTAAGAGGAATAGATGATCCATGTATTGGAGGAAGCCGAGGTTCTGATGATTCATATAGAGTTTTGTATAATGCTGGATTTAGTAAAATTAAAAGGATTGATTATGAAAATATGAGACATGAAATTTTAGCTGAGAAAGATAATAAAAAAGTTTATAATGATATTATAAATTTTTTCTAAATACTATATAAATATGTATAATTGAAAGATTATGTAAAGTATGATATAATTATTTAA
This sequence comes from uncultured Clostridia bacterium, assembly GCA_948517135.1. GTDB lineage: Bacteria > Bacillota > Clostridia > TANB77 > CAG-508 > Scatovivens. The sequence goes on from CAORJJ010000068.1 coordinate 10,698, forward strand.
AGCGTGAGCTTTTTTGAAGTGTAATTCCAAACAATACATTTTATAGGAGGAACATTATGAACTTATTCAAATCTAGAGGAGACAAGGAAATGAGTCAGTGGCAGAGCGAAAGAAATTCTGCTTACAGAGAACGGCTCAAAGAGGAAGAAGCACGCAGAGAAGCAGAAGAAGATGCGGCAGAAAGGCAAGAATATATTGATGAGCTGGAAGAAGAACTTATTGGTGAGGATACTACAATCATCCCACTTCATATTGAAGATGATAAATGGGGATGGAAGAAACAAATTGCTATGAATTTTATGTTCAAACATGGCTATGTATGTGTCCAAAATTCTGTGAGTTATTCTGTATATAACTATCAATATTATGATCTTACCTTTGTAAAAAAAGAGGAAGCCGATTTTTTCAGATGCTAATACAAAGGAATAAGCACGAAACTAGGGCTGGTTAATACCAGCCCGTTTTTTAGACCTATATTTAAATTATGCATCAGAAAATAAGCAAGTAGAATTGAATTCTATTTGCTTTTATGTTAGGATTTATTTACAAAACTAGCAAGAATAGAATGGAGAAATTTGAATGGAGAATTTTGGAGTTTCAATGTTATGGTACTGGATAGCTTATTTTATAGTTACAAGTATAGGAGTATTACATACAATTTTCAATATTGTTGTATTACATATGAAATCAATGAAAGATAGTCCAGGAATGGGTGAAGGGTATGAAAAAACAAAACCTTGGCATCCATTATATAATATAATTATATTTCCAATATTTGCTTATTTTTATTTAAGTGGATTAAAGGAATTAAGTTTTCAAAACGTTATTTATACATCACTTATTTGGGGAACAATAACAGTTGTATTTGATGTAATCGGATGGGTATTAATAAAACATCCATGGTCTTTAACTTTCAAAGAATTTTACATTGATTATCAACCTTGGATAACATTAATATATATAACAATATATGTAAGCCCGTTTATAACTTATGGAATAATGTGTTTATAGAGAGCTGAAGTAAAAAACTATGACTTGGAATAGGAGTATATATTGAAAGTTATTTTTTTAGATGTTGATGGTGTATTAAATTCAGATGAATATTTTGATAAAATTAAAAATTTAAATGTAGATGGAATACAATCAGAAATAGATGTAGAAAAAATTAAAATGTTAAATATGGCAATAAATGAAACTGGGGCAAAAATTGTATTAACTTCCTCATGGAGATATACGAGAAATGCACAAGAATTAAAAAAATTATTATCAGAGTATGGTATTCCTACAGATTCAACCCCATTTATACAAAATAAAAGAGGATTAGAAATAAAACAATATTTATTAGAGAATCCTGATGTAGAGAACTTTATTATAG
>CAORJJ010000069.1:0-2953 GCA_948517135.1 uncultured Clostridia bacterium
TCATTATTTAAGAAAACAAGTTCTAACCAGTCCAAATAAGATATGTACTTTTTTAATAGTATTGGATTTATTTTGCCTTTATCAGAATTATATATTTTTAAAATTTCTTTTTTCTTCTCAATCTCATCTAAGTAATCTTTGGAAGTTCCTGTAATTATTAATTTTTCCTTCGCCCTTGTTAATGCAACATACAAAATTCTCATTTCTTCTGAAATATTTTCTTCTTTTATTACTATTTTTATAGCATCTTTTGCAGATGTTGAATATTCAATCATTCTGTCATAATTAATATATTGTGGACCTATTCCTATTTTTTGATGTAATAATAAATTAGAATTTAAGTCTTGCATATTTATTTTTTTAGATGTACTTGATAAAAACACTACTGGAAATTCTAATCCTTTACTTTTATGAATACTCATAATTCTAACAACATTTTCATTCTCACCAATGATTTTGGCTGCTGACATATCAGTATTTCCAGATTTTAGTTTTTCAATAAATTTAATAAAATTAAATAGTCCTTTAAAACTTGTTTTTTCATATTCTTTTGCTCTTTCAAAAAGCATTTTTAAATTTGCTTGTCTTAAAGAACCATTTGGCATTAATCCTACATAATTATAGAATCCAGTATCTGTATATATTTGCCAAATTAATTCTGCTAAACTTAAATAATCAACTTCTTTTTGCCATCTATCTATTTTGTTTAAAAAATCATTTACTTTAAATTGTAATTGACCTTTTAAAATTTCTTTTGCTTTTTGTAAGCTATAATAAAAATGATTTTCTTTATCACATAATCTTATTTCTAAAATCTCATTATCTGTAAACGTCCCAATTTCTGAACGTAAAACTGATACTAAAGAAATATCATCAATAGGATTATCTAGTATCTTCAACACACTTATGATTGTTTGAATTTCTATTGTATCTAAATATTCATTTGAACTATCTGAAAATACTGGTATATCAAGTCTTAATAATTCCTTTTCATAAATTGGTGCTAAACGAGATGTACTTCTTAATAAAATTACTATATCTTTATATGTTATATCTCTAAATCCTATCTTTTTATCTTTTACTTGTGATTTTGACTGTATAAGTTCTTGTATTTTCTTTGCAACAAATTGTGCTTCTATTTCTTCTTTTTCTAATAATTTTAAATTTGTTTCATCTTCTTTTGGCTCTTCATCATCAATCCAAGCTTGCAATTCTTCATCTTCTTTTAAATCTATTATATGTAATTCTGCATTTCCAACTCCATTTTCAATATCTTCAAAATCTGCACCTAAATTTAAAAATTCATCTTTATTATAATCAATATCTCCTAAATTTTTACTCATAATATTTTCAAAAACAGTATTTGTAACATCTAACACATTTTTTCTACTTCTAAAGTTTTTAAATAGCTGAATTTTCAATCCATATTCATTTCCATCTAATGAATATCTATCATATTTATCTAAAAATAATTCTGGACATGCTTGACGAAATTTATAAATACTTTGTTTGACATCTCCAACCATAAACAAATTATTTCCTCTTGATACTGTCCCTAATATATATTCTTGAACTTGGTTACTATCTTGATATTCATCAATTGCAATTTCTTCAAACTTCTCTTGATATTTTTTTGCAACATCTGTTGGTATATAATTTCCATATTCATCTTTTTTTACTAATATTTTTAGTGCATAATGTTCAATATCATTAAAATCTATTATATTTCTTTCTCTTTTTTTACTTTTGAATTCACTATCAAAATTAATTATTACATCTTCTAAATTTTTTAGTACTTCATGCATATCATAAATATCTTGATAAGCAGATTTTGAGTCATATATTAAAATTTCTTTTATTAATTTCATTAACTTATTTTTTACAACATCTCTTGAAGATTTTGCTTCATCTTTTAAATCCATTGAAATTTTTTTATCAATTGGCCATGATTTCAATTTCATTTCTTTGGAAAAATTATAAGCATTATCCCATGAAATATCTATTAATTCATATAGTTTTCTAAAAGTTTCAATATCTGATTCTATTGTTAATTTGTATTTTTCAAGTTCATATACTGTTTCTAATTTATTTCTAACAAGTTTTAAACTATTTACTCCATCAATAATTTCTTCTTGTAAGTTTTTAAGCAAAATCTTTCCCCAAATACTTTGTGAAAAATCTACATTATCACCACTATTTTCAAACATTCTAATTTTTTCAATAAGCCATTCATTTGGAAATGGTGAGCTTTGCATAAATCTGTGAATTGATAAAATAATCTCTTTTAAAGCTTCGTCTCCTCTATAACCAGTATATGTATCAACAAGTTTTGCAAATTTTTCATCTTCATCTTCATATAATCTTTCAAACACTTCTTCTAATACTTCTTGTTTTAAAAGATCAATTTCTTCTTCTGTTCCAATTCTAAAATTAGCTGATAAATCTATCTCAAAAAAGTTATTCTTTATTACATCTAAACAAAATGAGTGTATTGTACATATATTTGACTTTCCTAATAATATTATTTGTTTTTGCAAATTTTCATTTTCGGGTTCATCATCTAGTTTCTTATAAATTGCTTCTAATACTCTTTCCCTCATTTCAGAAGCTGCTGCATTTGTAAATGTAACAACTAATAATTTATCTATATCTACATTTTCATTCAATATTTTTTGAATTATACGTTCTACTAATACTGCTGTTTTTCCACTTCCGTGCAGCAGCAGCTACTAATATATTTGAATCTTTTTTATAAATTGCATCATTTTGTTCTTTTGTCCAGTTCATAAATAACTTCCTTTCAAATTTATATATGTATAATACTATATTTTTAACTTTTTTTCCACATAATCTGATTAAATTTCACTTTTCATAAAAAATGAACCCATATTTCTATGAGTTCATCTTTTTATTTATGTTATTATAAAACATATTTTTTTATTAAAATTATACC
>CAORJJ010000069.1:2963-11028 GCA_948517135.1 uncultured Clostridia bacterium
AATTATACCTGTTGTTAGAATTGCAAGTACTGTTGTTGTTAAAACTATATAAGTTGGAGCTGTACCAGTTGAAATTTCTAACATAACTGGTGCTTCATCAATATCGTCTTCACCTGGTTTATTATTATCTGGTGTTGAATCTATATCTGGTGAATTGCTATCATTTTTATGTGCACTTATTTCTGCAACATTTACTTTTTGACCAAAATTATTATCACCATTTATCCACTTTAATGTTACTTGTACTGATGCTGATTCTCCTGGTTTTAGTAATGTATTGGCTAAAGCATTTGTTGTTATAACTCTATCTGAAACTTTTGTCCATTGTGGATTGTCTCCTGCAACAAATTCTAATCCTTCTGGAATATGATCTTTAACTTCTGTTGCATATCCTTCAATCTCACCTTCGTTTTTAACTGTTATGTTATAAACAAATTTTACTATTGTTGATTTTATTCTCTTTCTGTGAACTTCAACTTTTTGTAGTCCTGCATTAGGATCTACTGAGATTTCTCTTCTTGTTCCATTTTCTTCAACAATTATTTTTACTAAATCTTTTCTTAATGCTAAATCAAAATATTTTACATATACTTCTTCAGTATCGATATCATCTTCACCTTCTTTATTATTATTTGGTGTTGAATCTCTATCATCTACCGGATTTCCATTTTCATCTTGATCATCTGTTATTTCTGCAACATTTTTTATTTTTCTATCTTGTTTAATATCGCTTTCAACAACTTTGAAAACTATTTGAACATCTCTATAATCTAATTTTCCAGAAGCTTTATCATATGCAACAATTAAATTATCTTCTCCTCTTGCTTCTGATTTAGATTTTGATAAATAATCAGTTTTTACAGTAATTGCTTGGCTTAAATCAGATGTTTCATTTCCATTTTTATCATATAATTTCCAACCATATTTTTTATTTGTATCATTATCTTTTACAAACTCTAAACCTGCTGGTAAATTATCTGATATTTCTTTTGCATATCCTGCTAAATCACCTTCATTATATACTCTTATTGTATATGTTACTAAGTCATTATTGGCAACTTGTAATGGTTGAACATTTGATGTAAATGTTATTTTTCCATCTGATGTTTTTGAAATTGATGGTTCTCTTCCTTCAACTTTTTGATTATTTAAACCTGTTATAAATTTTTGTAAACTTAAATCAAATTCTTTTTCTTCTTCTGGTGTTAAAAGTTCATAATCATGGTCATCTTGATCTTTATCTCCGTTTGGATAGTCATCAGGATTTATTGTATCTGGTGTTGAATCTCTATCTATTACAGGTTGTTTTTCATCATCAGAAATTATTGTTATTTCTGCAATATTTCTTAAATTATTATTTGATGTTTCTGTATTTAATACTATACAAGCAACTTGTATATCTTTATAATCTAATTTTGTTCCATTTTCTTTATCAAATCCATTAATTAAATTTTTTGTATCTGTATCTGAAGATTTTAATTTTGTTGATGTTAATTTTACTTTTCCAGTAACAACTTCAACCTCAGATAAGTTCTTTATTCCAGTAAAGTCATCTACTGATAAATTTTCTGTTCCATTTTCAATTGTATTTAATTTTACTGTATTTGAATTTGAAGGAATTGACCAATAATTATCAACATTTGTTATATGTCCAACTAAAAATCCTAATCCTTCTGGTAAATAATCAGCTACTTCCTCAGCATATCCTGCTAAATCACCTTCATTATATACTCTTATTGTATATGTTACTATATCTCCAGATTTTACAGTTAAAGAATTTTTAACTGTTGTATATTTAGCATTTTCTTCTCCATTTTTTAATGGTGTAACATCTACAACTGGTTCTCTACTTGTTTTAGGTGCTGATTTATTTATTTTTGTAATAAATTTCTTTAAACTTAAATCAAATGATTTTCCTTCAACTATTACTTTTTCAAAATCATCATCATCTTCAATTCCTTTATAGTAATAGTTATTATCTGTTAAATCTGTTTTATTGTTTGTATCTCCAGTATATTTTGATGTATCATAATCTTTTTGTGCATAATCGTTATTTCCTGGTGTTGAATCTATATCATCTATTCCAAAATCATCTTGAATTTCAGCAACATTTGTTAAAACTGATGCAGCTTTTGCACTATCTGCTATTTTACATTCGATTTGAACGTAAGCACTTTTTAATTCATTATCGTTTTCTTTATTAAATCCTTCAAGTTCTGTATCTTTCAAATATTCTGATTTATAAATATCTGATTTTTCTCCTGAAGACACTTTTTCCCAACCATATGTTGAATTTATTTGGCTATTTTCTGCTAATTCTAAACCTTTTGGCAAAGTATCTATAATTACCATACCATTAGCTTGAGTATCGCCTTCATTATATACTCTTATTTCATATACAACTGTATCTCCTGTTGAAACTTTAACAGGCTCTTTTGCATGTTTATATGTAGCAGTTGTACTTGTTCCATCTTTCAATCCTGTAACATCAACTGTTGGAGCTCTATCAACTTTTTTATCATTTACTTTTATTATATATTTTCTTAATGCTAAATCATCAACATATCTTGATATAACACGTTCTGCCTTTTGGATATGTGGTGTATTTTCTCTAGTTATTAATAATACTGGTTGATATTCATTTGTATCATCTTCTGTTTGTGCTTCCCAAGCTGATGATTTTGTTTCAAAACTTGAATAAGATAATTGTAATCTTACTTTAGTTGTTGTTTTATTTGTTTTTGGTATATATATGTCATATTCTTTATCAAATAATTCATTTACTTTTTTATCTGAAAAATCACTTTCTCCAGCAACTTTTATTTTATAGTCTGTTATTTCATTTTCATCTTGATCTAATAATTTTATTTCATATTCTGATGCTGGTACTGTTCCTGATGTAATTTTAAATGGACCAACAACATTATACTCATTATCTTTTACAGATGTAGTTTTATCGTCTAAATTAACTATTGCAGGATATGTAGCTTGTTCTTCTTCTGCTCTTTCTTTTGCTGATTTTATTAAATATTGATATAAGTGATTTGCCATATCTTGACGATGTGCATATTTCTCATCTATATCACCATAAGATTTTGTATCATTTAGATCTATTTTTAAATCATCAGGATTAATTCCTGCAACTCTAACAGCTGGTAATGTTTCTACATTAAATTTTGCCTCATCATTATTTGTAAAATACCATATTGCATATTGTTGTACAACATCAATATCATCATCTGTTAAAATTGCTTTTACTGTTTCTAAATCCCAATCTTCATAATCCGCAAATGCTTTTTCTAAATATGTATCTTTTTGCATTGGTGTTTGTTTCTTTAAATACATGTTATTTACTAACCAATTTAATGCTTTAAAATTCTCAGTCCAAGCTTCTTTTTGAGCATATGATGTACTTAAATGTAAAGCTTGAATTTTTAGATTTGTACTATCACTAAAATCACCAATGTTTGTATATTTCAAACTATTAAATCCTTCTGATGTTATTCCTGGGAAAGATTTAGTTGCATTTAAACAATAAAATGCATTAGTAAAATCTACATCACCTTTTTCTATTATTTTATATACTCTTGTTTCACCAACATTATATGCATATTGAGATTCATCATAAAACTCTTTTTGCTCATCTGTTAATGTACCTGAAGCTTCTTCTCCTCCTTCATGTATAATGCTTATTTGTAATTCTGCTGTTTTATCTTCATGAGTTAAAGAAGCAGCTAAAACTGTTGTGTATGGCATTAGCAATGTAAGTATGCAAGCCAAAACTAAAGCAATTTTTAGAAATCTTTTCTTCAACATAATTTATACCTTCCTTTATATTAATTTACACATTTATATTATTATATAATATAATTTTAACTCTTATTTTTTCTATGTCAACATTCACTCTTATGTATTATATTAGAAATCCTTAGAGTAATGTGCATTACAGCACACATATCAATTATATTACATTTTTGTCACAAAATCAAGTAATTATGTTGATTTTATATAGGTTTTGAGCTTTTTTTACAAAAAATTCACATTACTTATATTGCATATTATTTATAAAGCAAGAATATATTTCTAATAACACTTCAAAAGGATGGTAAATTTATGAAAATTTGTAAATTTGTTTTAATTATTATACTTATATTAGCTACATTTTCTCCTATTTGTTTTGCTGATGATTATTCATATACAGATGAAATTGAAGAATCTAATATTTTAGATACATATATTGAGAGCTCTAAAGAGCCAATTACTAATTCAAAAAATATTGTTGTTATTGATAGAAAAACTCTATCTGTTTTATATGAAAAATCTGCTTATGAAAAAGTTCCTATGGCATCTACTACAAAAATTATGACTTGCATTATTGCTTTAGAAAATAGCGATTTATCAAAAATTGTTACTATTTCAAAAAAAGCGTCTTCTATTCATGGTTCTACACTTGGCATCAAAGAAAATATGCAAATAAGTATGAAAGATCTATTATATGGATTGATGCTACGTTCTGGAAATGATTGTGCAGTAGCAATTGCAGAAGAAATATCTGGCTCTGTTGAAAATTTTTCTAATCTTATGAATAATAAAGCAAAAGAATTAAATTTAAGTAATACAAATTTTGTAACTCCTCATGGATTAGATGATCCAAACCATTTTACTACTGCATATGAACTTGCACTTTTAACTAATTATGCTTTAAAAAATGAAACTTTTAAAGAAATTGTAAATACTAAAACTTATACTTTTTTGTTTGATGGTTATTCAAAAACTATAAATAATACAAATGAATTACTTGGAAATGTTACTGGAGTTTATGGTGTAAAAACCGGATTTACATTTGAAGCTGGTCGTTGCTTAGTTTCAGCTTGTAATCAAAATAATTTAGATATAATTACAGTTGTACTTGGAGCAAATACCAAAAAGATTCGTACTCAAGATAGCTATAATTTAATAAAATATGTTTGTAATAATTTTCAATATATTAATGTTTCTAAAACAATAAATGAAAACTTTGAAAAATTTAATAGCTATATACAAAATTCAATTATTCTAGAAAAAACTTCAATTTTGCCAAAATTAAAATTGGAAACATTGCAAAATTATAACTTTCCTTTAAAAACAGATGGAAATTTAAAATTAAATACAAAAATATACACTATAAAAAACTTTTCTCACAAACTCACTTTTGGTGAACAAGTTGGTACTTTATACTTATACAATAATAATGATCTTCTTTGTGAAAGTAAAATTTTCTTAGATAATAAATTAGAAAAAAATGATTATAAATATTATTTTAGAGAAATTTTAAAATGCTTTAAATAAATTGCTATTTGAGTGAGTATTGTTTTATAGATTATTAATATCAAATGTATTATTCATATACAGTTCCTTTTTCAAGAACTTCTAATTCAAATTACTTTCAAAAACGGAACTTTCATTCATAATACATTTGATATTAATAAAGCTAGAAAAAAGATAATATTCACCAAATAACAATTTCCAAATAGCCTAAGACATTACAATCTGCTAGATAATAATTTTGCAGAATTTATTCAGCTTACTATTTTTCATTAATTTTTTTATATACTAGCTATATTTTGAATAATAATTTTCTGAATAAAAAGTTCGAATGTAAACAGAGTATTTTATTAGTAGAATATTTTTAAAGAAAATAGGGAATCTCAAACTTGCTTTTGAGGGCGCTGTTTTCTTTAAAAATCTAATTCTACTTTAAAATATGGCGGATTACCGAGAACTTTGAATAAAGAAAAGTTATTATCAAAATATATAGAATAAAAAGTACTATACCAAATAAGAATTTTCTTAAAGCATATCAAATATCCCAAAAAAAGTAAAGGATTTTACTTATGTAAAATCCAGTTTATAATCTCTTTTTTTATTTCAAAATATTCTTCTTTTTCAAATTGCATATTTGCTATACAATATTTTTTATTTCCTATATGTGAACAAAACATACATTCATCTAAATCTTTACAGTCCTGTATAAAAAATGAATTACTAATCTTTGATGAACATATAACATTATATGAATTTATACACTCTCCAGAATCGTCTACTCTTATGCAAAAATTTGATCCACCTGTTCTTTGACATCCAATTAAGAACTCTGAACTTGCACAACCATCTGAAAACAAAATATTCTTGCATTCTCTACAATCTAAACTTCTATAAACATTTTCTGATTTATAAATAGTATCACTTTTGGATACATTATCTGAATCATAAATTCTCTCTGTTGTAGTAAAATTTATTTTTTTCCAATATTTTAGAACATCTTCTAAAGAATCAATTTTTTTCTTCTTTTGCATCCATCCATGCTGTTTATCATACAATTCCATATTACTTTGTGTTATAAATTTACTAGGATTAACAGATTCTGCCCAAGTTTCTTTTGAAGTCATACTATCATATACTTTCTGTGGCAACTTTATATCAAAAGCAAATTTAGTTAGTATTTCATCTAACGAAAATGGATTCTTTTTTCCAAATATATTTACAAAAATTTTATTAGCTTTTTCTAAAGCTTCTTTATTGTTCATTGGCAAGTTTCCTCCTTCCAGTAGATTGTGATTTCATAATTTCTTTTATATCAATAGAATTTTCTATCATGAATTTTTTCTTTCTAACATTTTTCTTTTCATCTTTAACATCATCCACTTGTAGCAAATCCTCTTTTTTTCTCGGAACTGATTTTACATCTAGCGTTTTAGCTTTAAATGCTGGTAATACTTTTCCACCGAGTACTTATTCTTAATACACATTCTCTATTTGCAAGTTCTGTTAATATTTTTATTTTAGCAAAGAAAGAATCATGTACTGCTACTTCCATTTGCATATTTCTACTCAAAAATACTGCATCTTCCCTTGATACTCTGAATGTATAATAGTTTACAACATTTGCAAATATTGCTTTTTGTATATCTTCATCAACTTGATTAAAATATTGTCCAGATAGTATTAATGATAAGTTATATTTCCTTGACTCTGATAAAAATCTCTTTATTATTGGATTTTGAACCACTGCCACTTCATCAATAATAAAAATAATATGTTCCTCTATACTCTTTTTTTGAATTAAATTAAAAACTTGTCCCATAACTAAACCAGATATTGTTTTTGTTGTTTTTTCTCCAATTATAGCTTCATTTAAGGAAATTATTGATAAAAAATTATTTTTTACAATATCTTCTATACTTTGTAATTTAGTATTCTTGCTAAACACTGGAAATATTGTCATTTCGTCTATAAAAGAAATTATAGGAGAAATTGCTTCTTGATGTGATTTGATTTCTAAATTCACTCTCTGTTATCAAATCTCTTAAATTTTTTAAACTTACTTTTTCAATATAAATTAAAAGATAAATACTATGTCTTAATACTCTTTCTAACTTTGAATTATATTCTTTATCCATCAATGATTTAAACAAAGTTAATAAAACTTCTGATTCTGATACAATATTTTCTTTTGAATTCATAAATAAATCTATACTATTTTTACCTGTTTGAAAGTCTACAACTTTTGTACTTTCTAATCCTCCAATATCCTCTTCAAGAGAACTATGTGGATCAATTACAACAATTTTATATTTCATTTTATATTCTGGGTTTTTATAAATATTATTAACCAAAAGACTTAACAATTTTGATTTTCCTGTTCCGTGAACCACCTATTACTAGTGAATGTTTATCAAAATCATATTTATTTAGATTAAGAAAATAATTATCTTGTAAATATGGAAATGCATTGATTTTCAAAATTCCATATTTATTATCACTTTCAAAAAGACTTACTGTTTTCTCAATATTTAAATATCTTTTTATATCTTTTCTATGTAAAAATCTAGTATGTTTTGAAAAATCTATGCTTAAAAATTGTGTTGGAATATTAAATAAAAATTGTTTAAAAATTTGTCTGTTTCCTTTTGAAAATATAGCAGATGAAAAATAGAAAAAATTATTTTTATTTATTGGAATAATTTTTATTTCTGCAATTTCTATTTTCCTAGAATATTTACTTTCATTTTTATCATATATATCT
>CAORJJ010000070.1 GCA_948517135.1 uncultured Clostridia bacterium
TTTTATTATTTAATGATTTAATAGAAGTTGAAAGAAAAAATATAAAAAGTAACTTAACTGAAAATTCAATTTTATTATCTAATGATGATGAATTGAAAAATGAAATCAGAAATGGTAATAATGAGTATTATTGTTTTTCCAATAGCATTGTTGAAGCTCTTATAGATTGGCGTGCATAAATTAAGAAAGGTATTGATATGGAAATTGGTAGTGAATTCTGGAAATTTAATGAAAATTTGGACTGTAATAATTTAGAATTTTGGAATATTGGAAAAGATACAAAATTTACATTGTCAGGTAGAACATCTATATATTATGTACTTGAAAATATTTTAAAAAGTAAGCAAATTAGAAAAGCATATTTACCTTCATATAGTTGTTATTCAATGGCTGAACCATTTTTAGATTTGGGAATTGAAGTAGAATATTATGATGTTTATTATAATGAAGATTTAAAATATGATATAGATTTTAGAGATGATATTGATATATTTTTAGCTATAAACTACTTTGGTTATTCTAATACTAATATGGATTTATATATAAAGAAATTTAAAGAGCAAGGAAAAATTGTAATTGAAGATATTACACATAGTATTTTTTCAAGTAAAAGATATAACGAAAATTCTGATTATTTGATTGGAAGTTTAAGAAAATGGATGCCAATTGCAAGTGGTGGAATTGTAGTAAATATGAATTCAAATTTTGAATTAGAGCTTAATTCAAAATCTAATGAAAAATTGATTGATATAAAAAAATCTGCTATGCAAAATAAAAAAGATTATATTGAAAATTCTAATAATATATTAAAAGATACATTTATGAATCAATATGCACAGAGCGGAAAAGTTCTTAATGAAGATTATAAAAATTACTCAATAGATGAAGAATCACTAAAAATAATTATGGGAATTGATATTGATAAAATTGTAAATTCAAGAGTAGAAAATGCTAAAATTATATATGAGAAATTAAAAAATAATATGAATATTAGATTTTTAATACAAGATTATAATGAAAAAGATGGTTTGTTATTTGTTCCTATAATGTTAGAACATAATTTAAGAGATAATTTAAGAAAGTATTTAATAGAAAAAAAAGTTTACTTACCAATACACTGGCCTTTGGAAGAAAAAATAAATAATATTTTTGAAAGAGAATTGTCTTTAATATGTGATCAAAGATATACCAAAAAACAAATATCAGAATATATTGATTTAATTATTGAATACTTAAAAACAATCTCAATTGGTCAGGAGGAATAGATGGATTTATATTTTGATAAAAATTATGGGAAATTATATGAGAAAATTGAGAATGGTAAGGCTCAAATTTTTGAGTATGAAGATGAGAATGGTAAAATTACAAATCAATTTTTGATAAGACAAATTCCAGATGAAATAAATGGAAAAAAATACTTTGATATAGTTACACCATATGGATATGGAGGTCCTATTATAGAAAATTTAATTGGTGATAAGGAAATATTGCTTCAAAAATATGAAGATGAATTTTCAAAGTATTGTTTAAAAAATGATATAGTAAGTGAATTTGTTCGTTTTCATCCAGTATTAAAAAACTATGAAGATTTTGAAAAAATGTATAATGCAAAATATATGAGAAAAACTTTAATTACTAAATTACAAGATGATCCAGTTCAAAATCAATTTGGAAAAACTTGCAGAAAAAATATAAGACAAGCTTTAAATAAAGGAGTAACTTATAGAGTTACAAAAAGTCCAGAAAATATTGATTCATTTAAAGAAATTTATTATTCTACAATGGATAGAAATAATGCAACAGATTACTATTATTTTGATGATGAATATTTTAAAGATTTATTAAAATATTTTAAAGATAATATTATTTTTATAGAAGCTATTTTTGAAGATAAAATTATTGCATCTGGTTTATATTTTGCTTATAAAGATATAATTCATATACATTTATCTGGAACACTAACAGAATATTTATACTTATCACCAGCTTATATATTAAGATATGCAATTACTTTATGGGGAAAAGAAAACGGGTACAAGTTAATTCATCATGGTGGTGGAAGGTCAAATAGCGAAGAAGATACTTTATATTTATTTAAGAAAAACTTTGCTAAATTATATGATACAGATTTTTATATAGGTAGAAAAATTTGGAATACAGATATATATAATAAGTTGTGTAATCTAAAATGTGTTGATGTAAATGAAGAATTTTTCCCAGCATATAGAAAAAACTCTTAAATTAAGAGAGGAGAAGATATTATGAAGAAAATACTTGTAATTGCTAACTTTACTAAACTGCCTAATGAAAATGGAAATAGTAGATTTACTTATATTTTGGATTTATTAGATAAAGAAAAATGTGATGTAGAATTAATTACATCAAGTTTTTCTCATGGACAAAAAAAGCAAAGAGAGAAAGTAGGTTATAATGTAGATTATAAAATTACTTTAATAGATGAACCAGGTTATAGGAAAAATGTATCTTTAAAGAGATTTTATTCACATTATGTATTTGCACAAAATGTAAAAAAATATTTAGAACAGATTGAAAAACCAGATGTAATTTATTGTGCAATTCCTTCATTAGATGTAGCAAAAGTTGTAGCTAAGTTTGCTGAAAAAAATAATATTGAATTTATAATAGATGTTCAAGATTTATGGCCAGAGGCTTTTAAAATGGTATTTTCTATTCCAGTAATTAGTGATATGATTTTTTATCCAATGAAAAAATCAGCAGATTATATTTATTCAAAAGCAGATTACATATTTGCAGTTTCAAATACTTATGCAGATAGAGCAGGAAAATCTAATAAAAAATGTAAACAAAAAAATAGTGTATTTTTAGGAACTGATTTAGAAAAGTTTGATAAAGCAAAAGAAGAATTTCAAATTATATCTTTTGATGATGTTGTAAGAGTTGCCTATATAGGAACTTTGGGGCATAGTTATGATATAAAATGTGTAATAGATAGTATAAAAATTTTATATGATAAAGGTTTAACCAATATATTATTTGTTGTAATGGGAGATGGACCACTTCAAGAAGTATTTGAAAGTTATGGAAAAGAGAAAGATGTTAATTGCGAATTTACTGGAAGACTTGGATATGATGAAATGATTGGTAGATTATGTTCTTGTGATATTGCAGTAAACTCAATAATGCCTGGATCAGCTGGAAGTATAATAAATAAAGTTGGAGATTATGCAGCAGCAGGACTTCCAGTTGTAAATAATCAAGAATGTATTGAGTATAGAAAATTAGTAGAAGATTATCAAATTGGATATAATGTTGAAGCAAGTAATCCAGAAGAGCTTGCAGAAAAAATTGAAATGTTATATAAAGATAAAGCATTAAGAGAAAGATTAGGAAAGAATAATAGAAGATTAGCAGAAGAAAAATTTGATAGAAAAAATACATATAAAATTATTAAAAATATATTAGAAAAATAAAAGGATAAATGATGATAAAATTTTTAAAAAAATATAAAAATTTCCTTTCAGATATGATTTTAAATATGATTGGATTTGGAATTTATATAGTTGCACAACAAATTGTATTATTACCAATACTTGCCAAAACAGTTGATGATAAAATATATTCAAGTTTGGTTTTGTATATTTCTATTTTAAATGTTATTTGTAATGTTACTGGTGGAGAATTAGGAAATGTAAGATTAGTTCGAGATAGTGATTATAAAGATAAAGGAGTTATAGGTGATTTTACAAGAATTTTAATCACACTTTCACCAATTATAGCAATAATAACTTTTCCAATATTAATATATTTAAAATATTCTATATTAGGAAGTGTATTTTTAGTATTAACTATATTAATGGCAAATGTTAGATTATATGCTACATGTTTTTACAGATTAGAAAAAAAGTATAATAATGTTATTATTCAAAACTTATTTTATTTAGTTCGGTGTTGTTATAAGTTTAATTTTATTTAAGTATATTTCTAATATATACTTAATAATGTTTATACCTGAGTTTATTTCGATAGTTTATGCATTAGTAAACTCTGATATTTTAAAAATGAAACTAAATAAAACAATAGAAATGTTTAATACTATAAAAAAATTTTTACAATTAGGATTTGTTTCTCTTTTAACAAATTTAATGAATTATTTTGATAAATTTTTAATTTATCCCATGTTTGGTGCAGGGCTTGTTTCTGTTTATTATGCAGTAAACTCAATGTCAAAAATTGCAAGTTTAATAACAAATCCAATGTCAAGTGTTATATTATCATGGGTATCAAATGCTAGAAATAAAGATAGTAAAAAGAAAATTATAAAATTAACATTGATTTCAAATATACCAATATTAATTATTGTAACAATAATTACAATACCATTAACATATATTGCACTTAAGATTTTGTATAGTCAATATATGGAAGAGGCTTTATACTTAATACTTCCTATTGCAATAACAACAGCTTTTGGAACTGCAACAACTCTTATAAAATCTGTATTGTTAAAATATAGTAATACAAATAAATTAGTTATTACATACATAATTTATTTTGCTATTTTTGCTGTTTTAGGATATGGTTTAAGTAAATCAAATGGATTAATAGGATTTACAATTGCAAATTTAATTTGTAAAATTATTTTATGGTTATTGTTTATTATTTTATTACTAATGTCAAAAGAATACAAAGAGGATGTGGGAGAAAAAAATGGAGTATAGATATGAAGACAAACAAAGGAAGAGTATATTTAGCAAAATCTTGAATAAAAACGCATTACCAATAATTTTATTTATAATAGTATTTTTAAATTTTTTTACATTAATTAGACTAAATTATAATATAAAAACGTCAAAAGCTGCAGGAACAGATATTCTAGTTCCTGCATTTGGGACAGGTTTTATAATTTTATTTTTCTTTTATATAAAAAAAATTAAAATTTCAAAACCAATGATTATACAATTTGCATTATTAATTTTAGTTACTGCAGTGTGGTGTATAGTGCAGATTATAAATATTAAAAATGGAAATTATTATCTTTTTGATATATTAAATATACCTTGTAAATTTGTTAATATATTGTTCTTATTTATATTATTAATAAATATGGATTTAGATAAAAAGTATATTTATAATTTTATGAAATGCTTAATCTTAATGGGAATAGTTGCATGTGTGTGTAATTTTATTCTTTATTATCAAGATATATTATCAATACTAAAAATTATTAAAATTGATACAAAAATTTATATACCAAAAAGTTTTTTTGCACAAAAAAATCAATTTGCTTACTTTTTATTTGCCTGTATAATATCATGTGTTATATTATTAGTTAGAAATAAAAAAATGATATTTAAGGTATTATATTGTGCATGTATATTATTATTTTTATTTAACATGATATTTACTCAATCAAGAACTGGTTTACTTATTACAGCACTTTTTTTGGGATTATATTTATTATTTAATGATAGAATGAAAATATCAAAAAAAATAGTTTTAATAGTTACATTAGGAATTTTAGGTGTAATTGGAATATTTGCTCTTTATAAATATAATCCAGAATTGTTAATGAATAAATTGATAAGAGCTGATAGTGTAAAAACTTTAACTGGAAGAACAAAAATATGGAATGTTGCATTAGATGTAGCAAATGAAAATATAGAAACGGTATTATTTGGAGCTGGAAGATTTAAAGGTGTAGAGGCTATACAAAAAGCTAATATGAATGTTACTCAATTCCATAATACATATATTGAATTTTTCGTATCAGGTGGAATTATGGAAGTTTTATATTTCTTATCAATATATATTTTTGTATTAGTAAAATTATTAAAATCAAAAAAAATAGATAAAAAATATAAAATAATATATATATGCATGTATGTATCATATTTTATATATATGTTTTCTGAATCTTTAGGGAGATTTTCAATAGGCGGTTCAGATTGTTTAGGAATAGTTTTCTTTGTAACAATACCTTTATTACATGCAAATGTTATTCCTGAGTTTCCAAAATTAAAAGAAAATAACAAAGGAGAAAATAAAGAAGTATGATTATAAAATTTTTAATTGCAATATTGTGTTTAATAATACTTCCAGAATTATTAGGATTATTAATATTAAAGTTTTGGGACAAGCAAAAAAATAATATTTTATTAGGTTTAATACTTGGATATATAATTGAATTTTCAATTGCTCAGCTAATTACAGTTCCTATGATATTTTTGGAAATGTCATACCAAACATTATTAATATTATATACTGCTATATTAGTAGGGTTATCAGTATTATCTATAATATTAAATGCAAAAAGATTTAAAGATATGTTTTGGGATATAATTGATATATTATTAGGATTGCCTAAAATATTAACAGCAATTTGCTTGATTTTAATAGTTTTTCAAATGTATATGTATGTTGGAACAAATACACATATAGATGATGATGATGCATTTTATGTTGGAACTGCTACTACAACTATTGAAACAAATACTTTATATAAGTATTCAGCGACAACAGGTGGACTAGAAGGTGAACACAATATTCCTAGGTATAGATTAGGACCATTTCCAATATATTATGCAATTGTATCTTCTTGGATTAATATACATCCAGCAATTGTAGCTCATGTTATTTTACCAATTATTTTTATAATACTTGTTTATTCAATATATGCATTATTAGGACATGAATTATTTAATAAAGATTTAAAAAATTCTATTATATTTGTATTGCTATTTTGTTTTTTGAATTTATTTGGAAATTATTCAATAAGAACAACTTTTACATTCCTGTTATTCCGCATATGGCAAGGAAAAGCTGTCTTGTGTAATATAATTATTCCTTTAATATTCTATATGTTTTTAAGTGAAGAAAAAAAGCAAGATGAACTAATAACCAAAATTACATTATTTCTTATAGTTTTAGCAGGAGTGTTCACAACAACTATGGGAGTTGTATTTCCTTCAATTATTATAGGAGTGCTAGGATTATTATATGTTTTTTATAATAAAAGTATAAAAAACATATTTGGACATTTCTTATGTTGTTTACCTGCAATATGTTATGGAATATTATATTTTATTTTATAAGGAGAAGAGGTTATGTTTCAAGAGAGTATCATAATAATTAAAGGAAGCTTTTCGCAGTTTAAAGGAACTGGAATGTATATGGCTTTATTCTTTTTTTCCATGATATATATTTTTTTAAAAGAAGATGATAAAAAGAAAAAAGCATTTTTTGTTTATTATCCATTAATAATATTTTTTATAACATTAAATCCAATATTTAATAAAATTGTTGGAAAAGTGTTTAATGGAAGTGTATATTGGAGGATGTTCTGGATGCTTCCTTTAGGAAGTACAATAGCATATGCAAGTGTAAAAATTATTAATGAAGGAAAAAAACAGACAGAAAGAATATTAGCATGTATAGGAATAATAGTTACAATTATTCTTAGTGGAAGCTTTATTTATAATAAAGCAAATTATACTCCAATAGGTAATTTGTATAAAGTTCCAGATGAGTCTGTACGAATTGCACAACTTATAGGGGCAGATGATTTAAAAAATAAAAAAGCATTTACATCTGAAAAATTAGTTCCTTATATAAGACAAGTTGATGCAAGTATATCTCTAGCATATAAAAGAGAACCTAGTGGAAACTATTCTAAAAATAAATTTGTACAAACAATGTATTCAGGGAATGTTGAGAATATTACAAAACTTGCAAAGGAAAGTAATTGTAATTACATTGTTATGGACAAAGGAATTGTACTTAGTTTAGATTTTTTCTACTTTAATTTTAATCCTATGGCAGAAACAGAACATTATGTTATTTATAAATTGGAAAGTTAAAAAATTGGAGGAATATTTATGAAAATTTTAGTAACAGGTGGATTAGGTTTTATTGGTTCACATACAGTAGTTGAACTTGCAAATTCTAATTTTGAAGTTGTAATTGCAGATAATCTTTATAATAGTAAAGAAGATGTTTTAGAAAAATTAGAAAAAATTACAGGTAAGAAGTTTAAATTGTATAAATATGATTTAACTGATAAAACAAAAGTTGAAGAAATATTTAATAAAGAAAATATAGATGGAGTAATTCATTTTGCAGGTTATAAAGCTGTTGGAGAATCTGTAAGAGAACCTCTTATGTATTATCAAAATAATTTAATTTCTACTATAAATCTTTTAGAGGTTATGAAAAAGTATAATGTTAAAAAATTTGTATTTTCATCATCAGCTACTGTTTATGGAGATAATGGATATACTAGATATGTTGAATCAATGGGAAGAGGAGAAACAACAAGTCCATATGGAACTACAAAGGCAATGATAGAAAAAATCTTAGAAGATTTATATTATTCAGATAATTCATGGAATATAACATTACTTAGATATTTTAATCCAGTTGGAGCACATGAATCTGGATTAATAGGTGAAGAACCAAATGGAATACCAAATAACTTAATGCCATATGTAATGAAAGTTGCAAGTGGAAAATTAGAACAATTAAGTATTTTTGGAAATGATTATCAAACAGTAGATGGAACAGGGGTAAGAGATTATATACATGTTGTAGATTTAGCTAAAGGTCATGTTAAAGCTCTAGAAAATGCACCAGCAGGTTTAAATACTTATAACTTAGGTTCTGGAAAAGGTGTTAGTGTATTAGAACTTGTAACAACATTTGAAAAAGTAAATAATATAAAAGTAAATTATAAAGTTGTAGATAGAAGACCAGGAGATTTGCCGGAATATTATGCAGATGCATCAAAAGCATTTGAAGAATTAAGATGGAAAACAGAAAAAACAATAGAAGATATTTGCAGAGACTCTTGGAATTATGAAAGAAAAATGAATAATTAATTAGAAAAGAGACATGCTTTAAATTGCAGCATGTCCCTTTTTTTATCATGTTTTGTTATAGAGAATTAAGTTTGTCTGTTAAACTTCTACGTTCCCGCTCAAAATATGCGATTGCAATTTGTGGTGAGTAATTTCCATTTGCTACCTTATCCAAAATATCAGAATAGGTTCTTTCCAAGCGTGGAAAGTAGTTAAACTTAGGTTTTTGTTTTTTGAGCTCCTGAACGACTTTCTTTTGAGAGTCGTTTTTGACAGTTGTTTCAAGTTGCATTATAACGAGCCGAACAAAGTCGATGATATTGTTTAACTCATTAAATTTATTATCTCTCCGTCTAGCCATAAATTCTCTCCTTCTGGACAATAGTCCTACTGTTTTTTTAAAACGTTTACATAAAGTATTATATCATATATATATACAAATAACAAGAATATAATTTACACAGAATTTTCACAATTACGAGGCAACAAATTATTGAAAAGAATATACTTACATGATATAATACTGGAATAAAATTAGAGGAGTACAAAATGAAAAGAAATAGAAATTTAGATATTGTAAGAGCTCTTGCAGTATTAGCAGTTGTTATATATCACATAAGTGTTATCACTAATATAAATATACCAATAAAGCCACTTCATGATATACTAAAATTTGGTGGTGAATTTGGTGTAACAGTTTTCTTTATATTAAGTGGTTTTGCTATATATTCTTCAATGAAACGTTCAGGGAAGGATTTTAAATATTATAATTTTATTACTAAAAGATTAAGTAGAATTTTACCACAATATTATATTTCATTAGCAATATTATTATTATTCACAAATATGGCAGTATATTTGAATCTGAGTAATATTGGAAATATATTTTCTCATATATTTTTATTTCATGATTGGTATCCTAGTTTTCAAGGCGCAATATCAGGCGTATGTTGGACATTGGGTGTAATATTCCAATTTTATCTTATTTCACCATTAATTTTTTATTGCATAGAAAAAAAACCAAAATTAACAGTATTTTTAAGTGTTATTTTTTCTGTTTGCATGAAAGCATTTATATATCATTTTGTTATTGCAAAATCAATTAATGGAGATTTAGGAACTTCTTATTATTTTGGACTTGGAAGAACAATTATAACTGCTTTAGATACATTTGTTATAGGAATGTTCTTAGGAAGATATGTTAAAGTACCAGAAGATAATAAGAAAATTATTTTAAATATTTTGGGACTTGCTATAAGTACTGCTATATTTATTGTTTGGATATATGTGGCTGAAAAAAATATTTTATATTCAGATTCAGTAATAGGATATGTTTGGCATACAGGATTGGCAATTATTTTAGGAGTAATGATGTATTTTTTTGCTAACATAAAATTACCACTTGAAAATCCAATATTAAAAGCATTACTATTTATTTCAAAATATGAGTATGGAATTTATATTTGGCATTTACTTATGATAAATGCGTTATGTAATAACTCAGAATTTATAATGCAATATATAGTTTGGCAAAGAAAAATTACTTATGTAATATTATTAGGTTTATCAATTGCATCAGGAGTATTAATGACAGAAATAATTGATAGTATTAATTTTAAAGAAATGTATTTAAAATTAAAAGAACCAATAATAAATACAGCAAAAGGTGGTATAGTAATTTTTAGCTGTATACTTGTGTATAAATCAATATGTGTCTTACCAGAAACTTATAATAATTTTAAAATAGCATTAAAAGATGAAGTAATATTTGATCTTGAGTCAGAGAAAATTGCAGAAAATGTAAGAAATAAAATTGAAGAAGATAAAACTTATGCTTATATAGATACTAAAGATACAGGTTATGAAAACTTTTTTGAATTAAGATATTTTTTATCACCAAGAAAATCTATTCATTACAATATATATTGTGATGGGGTGAATGAAGCAGATATAGATCAAATTTTTGAATTATTAAATAATCTTGATGTTGATTATTATATTATTAGAAATTCACCTAAATTAGAAAATTATTTTAATTGTGAATATGATAAAGAAAAAGGAACAGTACTTAAGAAAAATAAGAATGCAACAAGTCTAGATGATTTATTTGAAAAGGAAGTATAAATTATGATAATGTTAGCAGTATATTTGATATTATTAATTTCTATTGGAATAAATTTTATAAT
>CAORJJ010000071.1 GCA_948517135.1 uncultured Clostridia bacterium
TAGTAGATGATGAATTGTTTGATTCTTATGATGATGAGTTAATAAAGAAATTGGTAAAAATATCAAATGGACATAATTTTGGCGAAGGGTTGCTTCCTAAAGATATAGATGAAATTATAAAAAGATTAGGAAGAAATAAGTCTAAAAATAAAGAAAATGAAGCATTAGAAAGATAATTTATAAAGGAGTTCTAAATATGGATATAAAAGGACTTAGTAGGATATTCAGAATATAAAAAGAAAGTTAAATATAGAATAATGCTACTTGTATGGTAATATAAAGTTAGAAGGAGATTAAAATCATGAGTAAATATGAACCTTTATGGAAATATTTGAAAAATAATAATAAAGAAAATTATAAATTATCCTATGACGAAATTCAAAATATTTTAGGATTTAGTATAGACCATTCATTTTTAACTTATAAAAAAGAAGCAAAAGAATTTGGATATGAAGTAGGAAAAATATCAATGAAAGAGAAAACAGTAATTTTTAATAAAATATAAAGTTTTATTATAATGCAACTAAAAGTTTGCAACAAAAAATCTTTAATAAAAATATAATTTGCAACCAAAAGTTGATAGAAAAAAAGTATAAAAAATCCTAAAATTAACTACAAGGAGGAAGTAATCTAATGAAGTTTGGAGATAATTTACAAAATTTAAGAAAATTAAAAAAGATGTCGCAAGAAAACCTAACAGATATAAATTCGTTAGATGAAGAAATAAAGATGAGTGTAGTTAAATTTAAAGCTGAAAAGCAAAAGAAAATGAAAGGGATTAGTAAAGCAATTTATGTACTTGCAAGGATTGGAAAGATTGTTACAACAATATCAATTCCAATTATAGTATTTTTATTAATAGTTACACCAATATTTATAAGTAATATAGAATTAAGAGATAATATGATTGTATTTAAAGGAGCAAGAATAGATGATAAAATAACTATAACAGAAGAAAAATCAAATGATGGTATAACATTACAATTAAAAGCAAATGATGTTTTAATTGCAGATGCAAAAGATCAAGATACAATTTTACAAATGAAAAAAATATTAGAAAATAATTCTAAAGGGCAAATAATAGTTTTTTTAGAGCTAGGATATGGATGTCTAATAGTTTGTTTAGTATTATATAGAATGACATTTAACAGATTAGAAAAGTTATTTATAAATATAAATCAAGGTGATACACCATTTACTTTAGAGAATGTTAGATATATTAAAGAAATGGCAAAACTTATGATTATAGCATTAATTTTGCCAACTGGTGGAGGAATTATATTTGAAACAATATTAAGAACTGATTTAGATGTAGGTTTTGAACTTTTTGATGTAATACAAATATTATTCTTATTTGGAATATCATATATTTTTGAATATGGATATGAAATTCAATTAGATTCAAGGGGGAAAATATATGGGGATGAAAATGAATAAGGAAAAATTTATAAGTAAATTAATAGAAAATCCTAATAGAAGTACTGATGAATGTAATATTATTTATGATGTTTTAAATGAGAATGGTATTATTGGAAGAAAAAGTAAAGAAAAAATAAAACAAGAATTTATTGAAAATTTAAAGGTATCTGAAAAAGAAGCAAATGAAATTTATAATACATGTATGGGAATAATTATGAAGGATTTTTTTAGTAAGAATAATTAAATATTAATAATTTAAGGAGCAGATTTTTTAATTTGCTATTTAAAGTTTATAGACAAATATTAACAAGAAATATCGGGTAAAGTAGAGTTTTATAAGCTAAAATTTATTTATGAACTTAAAAGGAGAAAAATATGAACTGGTGTGAATCTATAAGTAGAGCTATTGAATATATAGAAAATAATTTAACAAATGATATAACTATTGAAGACATTTCAAATTATTCATATATATCATCATTTTATTTTCAAAAAGGATTTTCTATTATTTGTGGTTATGGGTTAAGTGAATATATTAGAAATAGGAAGTTATCATGTGCAGGTTATGAAGTATTAAACACAGATAATAAAATAATTGATATAGTTTTAAAATACGGATATGATTCTCCAGATAGCTTTACAAAAGCATTTACACTACTCCAACAGAAGTTCGAAGAGGTAGAAAAATAAAAGAATTTGCACCTCTAAAAATAAATTTAAGTTTGAAAGGAGGCTATACTATGGAGTATAGATTAGAAGAAAAAGAATCATTTAAGGTTATCGGATTAAAAAAGAACATAAAATATGAGAGTGCAAGTACAGATATACCTAAAATTTGGACAACATTTTTTTTGAAAAATTTATTCGGCAAAATAAAACCTAAATACACAATTAACTTTGATGCTACTATGGATAATAATACTTTTGATTACATGATATGCGATGAATATGAAGAGGGTTTGGCTGTTCCTAAAGGATTAGAAATTATGCAAATTCCGAAATTTACTTGGGCAATATTTACTTGCATAGGCCCATCAAATATCAAAATGCCAGAAATAAACGAAAAAATATTTACAGAATGGTTACCAAATTCCAACGATTATGATATTGCGGCAGGATATAATATTGAAATGTATTCAAATCCAAAAGATTATAAAAAAGGTGTTAATGATGAAAAATATTATAGTGAGATTTGGATACCTATTAAAAGAAAATAATAAATTTTTTAAGGCAGATAATCTTGAATGTTAATAAGCATTGCTTGTAGCAACGGACTAATCCTTATATAATAGTTTGTAAAGAAAGGAGTTGTTCAAAATGTTAAAAGAAAATATTAAACAATTAAGAAAATCAAAAGGACTTTCACAAGAAGAACTTGCTATTAAATTAAATGTAGTAAGACAAACAATTTCTAAATGGGAGCAAGGATTATCAGTTCCTGATTCAGAAATGTTAGTTACAATATCAGAAGTTCTTGAAACACCAGTAAGCACTTTACTTGGAGAAAATATTTCAGAGTCTAAAGTAGATGATTTAAAAGCAATTTCAGAAAAATTAGAGATAATAAATTTACAACTATTACAAAGGGCTAATGCAAGAAGAAAAATAATTCATTGGATACTAATTTCATTATGTGCAATAATAATGATAATTTTCATCTATTTATTTTTGATAAATAGTCCTTATTTAGCCTGGGATTATAGTAATCCTGAAACAGCAGTTTTAGGAGTTGCTGTTCATTCGTTTGAATGGTTATTTATTAGGATAGCACCAATTATTTTTATTGCATCAATTATTGGGATTATATTAACTCGAAAGAAATGAAATTTAGGGACGTTCATCAAATTTCATTTAGAAAAAAAGTGAAATTAAAGGAACGTCCCTAAATTTCATTTGCAATTCCTACCAGTTTAGTAGTATAATTAATAAAATGGAGGTATGTTTATGAAAATATCTACAAAAGGAAGATATGCTTTAAGAGTTATGATAGATTTAGCATTAAATAGTAATGGAAGATATGTAACTTCAAAAGAAATATCTGGTAGACAAGAAATATCAAATAAATACTTAGAACAAATTATAGCAATGCTAAATAAGGCAGGTTATTTAGAAACAGCAAGAGGAAATGCAGGTGGATATAAACTAGTTAAAAAACCGAATGAATATAAAATTGGAGATATCCTAAAAGCAACAGAGGGGGATTTAGCACCAATAGATTGTCTAACAGAAGAAGGAAAATGTCAAAGACAAGAAAAATGTACAACATATTCTTTTTGGAAAGGGTTAGATGATGTAATTAACGAATATGTAAATAGTAAAACATTAGAAGATTTAATAAAATAGAAATCAAATATGATTAAGGACGAACCACTTGAAATTCAAAAGTGGTTCTTTTGTTTTATCAATTCCTATTGACTTACTAGGAAATAGGCGTTATAATTCCTACTAGATTAATAGGAAATGAAAAGGAGTTAGAAATGAATACTATATATTTAGATAATAATGCTACAACCAAAACAGATGAAGAAGTTGTAAAAGCTATGATGCCATATTTATTAGATAACTATGGAAATCCATCATCTATATACAAATTAGGAAGAGAAAATAGAAAAGTTGTTGAAGAATCAAGAGAAAAAATAGCAGAGATCTTAAATTGCAAGCCAGATGAAATTTACTTTACTTCAGGTGGAAGCGAAAGTGATAATACAGCAATTAGAGGAATTGCTTACAGTTATAAAAATAAAGGAAATCACATTATTACATCTAAAATCGAACATCCAGCAGTTTTAGAAACTTGCAAACAATTGGAAAAGGAAGGATTTGAAGTAAGTTATATTAGTGTAGGTGAAAATGGAATTATCAATTTAGAGGAGTTAAAAAATGCTATAAAACCTACTAGTACACTTATTACAATAATGTTTGCAAATAATGAAATTGGAACAATACAGCCAATAGAAGAAATAGGAAAAATTGCAAAAGAGCATAATATTATTTTTCATACAGATAGTGTACAAGCAATTGGAAGTGTAGAAATAGATGTAGAAAAATTAAATATTGACAGTCTTTCATTATCAGCACATAAATTCTATGGACCAAAAGGAATTGGAGTTTTATATGTAAAAAAAGGAATAAAGTTTAACAAATTTATAAATGGAGGACATCAAGAAAAAAATAAAAGAGCAGGTACTGAAAATGTAGCAGGAATAGTAGGACTTTCTAAGGCTATGGAGCTTGCATACAGAGATTTAGAAGAACATAATAAAAAAATTAAAGAATTAAGAGATTATTATGTAAGTCAAGTAAAAGAAAAAATACCATATATAAAAATTAATGGAGATATGGAAAAAAGATTACCTGGAAATAGCAATATTTCATTTAGATTTATTGAAGGAGAAAGCTTACTTTTAAATTTAGACTTAAAAGGAATTTGTGCATCAAGTGGTAGTGCTTGTACTTCAGGTTCACTTGACCCATCTCATGTATTACTTGCAATAGGATTGCCTCATGAAATTGCACATGGTTCATTAAGAATTTCAATAGGAAAATATAATACAAAAGAAGAAATTGATTATGTTGTAGAAAGTTTAGTAGAAATAGTAGGCAGATTACGTGAAATGTCACCATTATGGGAGAAATTTATAGAGGAGGAAAATAAATAATGGAATATTCAGAAAAAGTAGTTGATCATTATACAAACCCACGAAATGTAGGAAAAATAGAAAATGCTTCTGGAATAGGAGAAGTTGGAAATCCTGTTTGCGGAGATATTATGAAAATGTTTATTAAGGTAGAAAATAGTATTATAGTGGATGTAAAATTTAAAACTTTTGGATGTGGTGCAGCAATTGCAACAAGTAGTATTTCAACAGAAATGATAAAAGGAAAAACAATAGAAGAAGCATTAAAACTTAAAAACACAGATGTTGTAAATTCATTAGGTGGACTTCCACCAGTAAAATTACATTGCTCTGTTTTAGCAGAAGAAGCAATTCATGAAGCTATTGCAGATTATTACAGAAAAGAAGGAAAACTTACAGAGGAAGAAATAAAGGAAAAATGTAATTTAAAAGAACATCAGTAAGTTGTCGTTAAGATTAAATAATAATATAATAACAAAAAGTTATAAAAAATTTAAAATCCATTCTTGACAAAATAAAAGAAAATTTTGTATAATATAAAAGTCATGGACAGCAGAATAAAGCGTAGAAATCCGACAAAAAGGATTTCTACGCTATTTTTTTTGCTGAAAATTTAAGGGAGGTATTAGATTTATGAATGAATCAAATGAAAACTTTTATTTAACAAATGCACCAATAAAAAAACTACTAATTAAATTTTCAATTCCTTGTGTACTTGCAATGTTAGTAAGTGCCCTTTACAATATAGTTGACCAAATATTTATAGGAAATAGTGGTGCAGGAACATCAGGTATAATGGCAACAACTCTAGTGTTTCCATTTACTGTTGTAGCATTGGCTATCGCACAATTAATAGGAGATGGCTGTGCAACTTTATTTAGCATTTCTCTTGGAGCAAAAGATGAAAAAACAAGCAACAAAAGTGTAGGAAATGCAATTATTACAGTAATATTATTAAGTATTGTTTTAGTAATTGTAGGGTTTATTTTTATAAAACCTATACTAGGATTATTAGGTGTAAATGGATATGATGAAAGATGTATATTATTTACAGAACAATATTATAAGATAATATTATGTGGAACACCATTCTATATGTTGCTATCCGCCATGGCATCAATAATTCGTGCAAGTGGAGCACCTGGATATTCAATGATTTCAACAATAGTAGGAGCAATTATAAACTTAATCTTTGACCCAATTTTTATTTTTGTATTTGATTTAGGAGTTCAAGGAGCAGCTATTGCAACAATAGCTGGACAAATTGTATCAGCTTTATTATGTGCAATATATTTTAGAAAACCAAAACTAATGAAATTAACAAAAGAAAGTTTTAAAATTAATACAAAAGTATTAGGAAAACTTTTAAAACTTGGAATTTCAAGTTTTATTACACAAATATCTATTGCAATTATTACCATTGTAGCAAATAATGTTGTAGGAACAATAGGTGGAGAAAATGCAACAGATGCAGGAGGAGCATTAGGAATCGTATTTAAAATATTCGCCATAGTATTAGCATTTAGTTTAGGCGTTGCAGTTGGAGGACAACCAATAATTGGATTTAACTATGGAGCAAAAAAGTATAAAAGAGTATTAGAAACATATAAGCTAATTCTAATTGCAAATATTATAATTGGCACTATATCTATGTTATTATTTGAATTTGCACCAAACTTTATTGTTAATTTGTTTGGAGGACATGCTAATAATTTAGAATTTTATCAAGAATATGCTTGTTTATCTTTTAGAATATATCTAGGAGGAATATTACTTTGTTGTATTCAAAAAGCAAGTTGCATCTATTTACAGTCAATAGATAAACCTTACAAAGCAATGACATTGTCTTTAATGAGAGATGTTATACTACTTGTTCCTGGGGTATGTATATTTGGATTATGTGGAAATTTATATACAATGTTATGGGCTGGACCTGTATCTGATATAGGAGCATTTATTGTTACAGTTATATTTGTAAGCATAGAATGTAGAAAGATTAGTAAATTAGCAAAGGAAAATATTGAAGAAAGTAATGTTACAGATAATAAACTAATAGAAAAAATAAATAATCATTTTGTTATATCTATTGGTAGGGAGTTTGGTAGTGGTGGAAAATATATAGGACAAGAATTAGCCAAAAGATTAAATGTAAAATGCTATGACAATGAATTATTAGCAAAAGTTTCAGAAAATTATAATATTGATATGGCAATGCTAGAAAAAGTTGATGAAAAACAAAAATCAAGTTTCTGGTATGGATTTGCAACAAACTATGTATTTTCGAAAAATAGTGAGTTATCTCCTATTAGTGCTGATGATAACTTATTCCTAAAACAAGCAAAAGTCATAGAAGATTTATACAATAGTGTAGAAAGTTCTATCATTATTGGAAGATGTTCTGATTATATTTTAAAAGATAATCAAAATGTAATTAAAATATTTATTTATTCATCAGATATGGAATTTAAAGTTAATAGAAAGATAAAATTTGAAAACTTAAATTCAACTATTGCTAAAAAGAAAATTAAGCAAATAGATAAAGAAAGGGCTGAATATTATAAGCATTTCACAAATCAAACTTGGGGAGATAGAAATAATTATGATTTATGTATTGATACATCAAAGTTAGGTGTTAATCAGACAATAGACATATTAGAAAATTATATCGTAAAAAGGGCTAAATAAAATCAAAGCATAAAGAAAAAATTATACATATGGAAACTGTGATATAATAACACTTATCGAAAGGTAGGTGTTATTGTTCTTTTAAAAAATATTGACATATGCAATATTTTGTTATAATATACAAACATAAGTTTGTAAAGAGGTTAAAAAACAATGATAGTAAATGTAGGTGGAAGAACAGATATAGTAAATTATTATAGCCAGTGGTTAATGAATAGAATAAAAGAAGGATTTGCATATTCAAGAAATCCATTATTTCCAAAGAATGTATCAAAAATAAGCTTAAACCCAAAAGATGTAGATTGCTTAATGTTTTGTTCAAAAAATTATAAACCAATTTTAAAATACATGAAAGAAATAAATGAAAAGTATAAAATAATATGTCATTATACAATAACAGCATATGGCAAAGATGTAGAACCATATGTACCAGTTATTAACGAATCAATAAAAAATTTAATAGAGCTTTCAAAGATTGTTGGAAAAGAAAAAGTTTTATGGAGATATGATCCAATTCTTTTAACTGAAAAATATACAGTAGAAAAGCATTTAGAAACTTTTGAATATATGGCAAAACAAATTGCACCATATGTTCAAAGAGGAATCTTCAGTTTTGTAGAAATGTATAAAAAATTAGATTACAATATGCCAGAAATTATTCCTTTTACAGAAGTCGATAAAATAAAAATTTTTAAAGGCATTGGAGAAATATCAAAAAAATATAATTTATATATTCAAACTTGTGGTACTGATGAAAATTATGAAGAATATGGAATTCACGTATCAGGTTGTACAACATCAGAAATATTAGAACAAGCAAATAGTGTAAAATATAAAAATGTAAAAGCAAAACCTATGAGAAAAGGCTGTCATTGTATACCAAGTAGAGACATTGGAGCATATGATACTTGTTTAAATGGTTGTAAATATTGTTATGCAAATAAAAGACCAGATTTAGCAAAAGAAAATGTAAAATTACATGATAAAAATTCACCATTATTATTAGGAAATATACGAGAAAACGATAAAATAACAGATGCAAAGCAAGATAGTTTTATTGTAAAGGAAAGTGGTGAGCAAATAAGTTTTATTTAATTTAGGGGGCTTACATATGACTTATAAATATATTTATAAAACTCCAAATGAATTTTCAAATATGATAATGAATAGTGATGGAGAAAATTTAACTGGTTTATGGTTTGAAGATTCAAGAGATTCTTCTAAACACATAATAGATTGTGAAGAAAAAGATTTAGAAATATTTAGAGAAACAAGTAAATGGTTAAGTTTATATTTTAGTGGTAAAAATCCTAATTTTACTCCAAAATATAAAATAAAAAATTTAACACCGTTTAGACAAGAAGTAATTGATATAATGAACACTATTGAATATGGAAAAGTTATAACATATAATAATATATCTAAAATAATTGCTAAAAAAAGAGGTATAAAAAGAATGTCATCACAAGCAGTTGGAGGAGCAGTCGGATGGAATCCAATTTGTATTATTATTCCTTGTCATAGAGTAGTTGGAGCAAATGGAAGTCTAACAGGTTATGGCGGAGGCATAAAAAACAAAGTAGAATTATTGAAATTAGAAGGAAATGATATGAGTAAATACTTTATTCCAAAACGAGGTACTGCGTTATGATAAGGTGTAAATGGTATAATTTGAAAAATCCTAAATATATAGAATATCATGATAAAGAATGCTTTATGTATAAGAAGGAGATGTAAAAATGAAAATAATAACAGTATGTGGTAGTTATAAATTTGAAAAAGAAATGAAAGAAATAACAGAAGAAATGGCATTAAAAGGAAATTGCATGATAACACCAATAGATTTAACTAAGCCTAATAAAGAAGCTTATACAGAAGAACAAGCTTTAATGCTTGATAGAATGCACAAAGAAAAAATAAAGCTTGCAGATGCTATATTAGTTGTGAATGTAAATGGATATATTGGAAATAGTACAAAAAGCGAGATTGAGTTTGCAAAATCATTAAATAAAGAAATTTTATACTATACAGATTTTATAAAAAGATAAATTTTAGGAGAAATAATATATGTCAATGTGGAATCCTTGGAGAGGTTGCAAGAAGTGTAGTGAAGGCTGTAAATATTGTTATATACATAAAGGTGACCAAAAAAGAAATGTTAATACAAATGAAATTGTAAAAACAAAAGACTTTGAAAAACCAATAGGGAAATTAAAAAATGGCAATTATAAAATGAAATCTGGAATTGTTTATTTATGCTTTTCTACTGATTTTCTAATTGAAGAAGCAGATGAGTGGAGAAATGACTGTTGGAAAATGATTAAAGAAAGACAAGACTGTACCTTTCTGTTTCTAACAAAAAGAATAGATAGATTTATTAAATGTATTCCTGATGATTGGAATGATGGCTATGATAATGTAGTTGTATGTAGCACAATTGAAAATCAAAAAAATGCTGATTATAAATTATCAATTTTTAAAGAGCTACCAATAAAACATAAATGTATAACAGCTCAGCCATTATTAGAGAAAATAGACATTGAAAAATATCTTGATAATGTTGAATTAGTTGTAGTAGGTGGTGAATCTGATATTAATGCTAGGACATTTAATTATGATTGGGCATTAGATATTAGAGAACAATGTATAAGAAAGAAAGTTGATTTTGAGTTTAGACAATGTGGAACTTATACAATAAAAGATGGAAAACAATATAAAATACTGACAAAGGACTTGTGTAAACAAGCAAAACTTGCAAATATTAATTATAAAAAAGGAGATAAAAAATGCCAAGAGTTTTAAAAAATAAAGAATTAGTAAACACAAGATTAGCTACAAATTATGGTGGTTGGACATATTGTGATAAATGCAATGAAAACATAGGATATATATGTTATTCAACTTATGACAAATTAGTTTTAAAATATAAATGTAATTGTGGAAGCGAAGGAAGCATATTATTAGATTTTGAAGATAGTAAAACAGGGAAAGAATGTAGTGATGAATTAATTACTATTAAAAATAGATTATGTTGCGCAAAAGATAATGAACCATTAATTACTATATTAGATAAAAAGCTTGAAAACTATAATCTAGAAATCACTTGTAAAGTTTGTAATAATATTTATAAAAAATCAAAATAATAAGTAATTAATTATAAAAATATTGAATAAATAATAATTAAAGGAGGTTATTATATGGAAAGAAAATTAGAAATAATAACAGAAAATTGCCCTCAAAATCATAAATGCCCTGCAGTAAATGTATGCCCAGTA
>CAORJJ010000072.1 GCA_948517135.1 uncultured Clostridia bacterium
TTTATATATGTATCTATTTCATGTTTTTGAAAAATAAAGAGAAATTACAAATCTTAAAAATATCAATGATGTATTTTTATTTATGTGCAGTGCTTTTTGTTACAATACTTCCAATCGATTTTACTTTAGATTTTAAATGGGAATATCATAGTTCTATTAAAGTTACTTATATACATTTCAAACCATTTAATGATTTAATTATGGGATATAGAGGAGCTGTAAGGCAAATAATTTTAAATATAATAATGACAATTCCTTTTGGATTTTTATGTTGTGTTTTAAAAAAGAATAGCACATTTATAGGAGTTGTATTAAAAACATTTTGTTTGAGTTTTACAATAGAATTTTTCCAATTAATTATGACCATATTCTTATTGCATCATAGAAGCTGTGATGTAACAGATTTAATTACAAATGTAATTGGAGGAATAATAGGATTTATATTGTATAAATTAATTAGATGGATTTTTAATAAGAAAGGAATTATAGTGCTATGGACGAAAAAGAAAAGATGTTAGCAGGTGAACTTTATGATGCAAATTATAATGAAGATTTAATGAAAGAGAGGCTTATAGCGAAAGATAAGTGCTTTGAATATAATAATATAAAACCTTCTAAAATAGAAGAAAGAACAGAAATTATGAAACAAATATTAGGAAAAACAGGAAATCAATTTTGGATTGAACAACCTTTTATTTGTGATTATGGTTATAATATAGAAATTGGAGAAAATTTTTATTCAAACCATAACTTAGTTATACTAGATGCAAATAAAGTTAAATTTGGGGATAATGTTTTTATAGCACCAAATTGTGGTTTTTATACAGCAGGACATCCTTTAGATTATGAAACAAGGAATAAAGGATTAGAATATGCAAAACCAATAGAAGTTGGAAATAACGTATGGATTGGAGGAAATGTGATTGTTCTTCCAGGAGTTACAATAGGAGATAATGTTGTAATTGGTGCTGGAAGTATAGTTACAAAAGATATTCCATCAAATTCAGTAGCTGTTGGAAATCCTTGTAAGGTAATAAAAGAATTATGAAATTTTTCGAGTGTTCCTAAATTTCACTTGTAATTTTAATAAAAATATTATATAATATTATCTAATATTTTAAGAAGGAGAAAATATGGATAAAATAATTGGTTTTATTGGAAGTGGAAATATGGCAAATGCAATGGTTGGTGGAATTATAAATGCAAATTTAGTCCCATCTATTAATGTTGTTTGTTCAGATCACTCAATGGCTAAATTAGAAAATATGCATAAACGTTATGGAATTACAATTGCAACTAATAACTCTGAAGTTGCAAGTAAATCTGACATTTTAATTTTATCTGTAAAACCACAATTTTATCCAGAAGTAATAAATGAAATAAAAGACCAAGTAAAAGAAAATACTATTGTTGTTAGTATTGCTGCTGGTCAAAAAATTGAGAGTATAAAAAATCTATTTGGAAAAGAAATCAAAATAGTTCGTGCAATGCCAAATACACCTGCTTTAGTAGCAGAAGGTATGGCGGCTTTAAGCCCATGCCCCATGGTGCTACCCGAAGAACTAGATTTGATTTGTAATATTTTTAATAGTTTTGGAAAATGTGAAGTAGTATCTGAAAAACTAATGGATGTTGTAACGGGCTTAAGTGGTTCATCTCCTGCATTTATTTTTATGATAATTGAAGCTATGGCAGATGGAGCAGTACTTGAAGGAATGCCAAGAGATAAAGCATATAAGTTTGCTGCACAAACAGTTTTAGGTTCAGCTAAAATGGTATTAGAAACAGGAAAACATCCAGCAGAACTTAAAGACATGGTATGTTCACCAGGAGGAACAACAATTGAAGGGGTATCAGTTTTAGAACAAAATAACTTGAGAGCAAGTATGATAAATGCAGTTAGATCAGCTACTAAAAAGTCAAAAGATTTAGCCAAATAAAAATATATTGAAATCAAACTAGGGAATTGGGTTTAAAATACTCAATTCCCTTTTTGTATATAGGAGGAAAGAAATGGAAAATTATTGGGAAAAAATCAAAGATAAGAAAAGAATTGTTATTAAAGTAGGATCCTCTACTTTAACATGCAAAGAAACAGGAAACTTAAATTACAGCAAATTAGAAAAATTAGTTAGAGCAATTAGTGATTTAAAAAATAGTGGTAAACAAGTAATATTAGTTTCATCTGGAGCTGTTGCAGTTGGAAGAGAAACATTGAAAATAGGAAGAAGACCAAAAACAATGGCAGAAAAGCAGGCATGTGCAGCAATTGGACAGGGAAAATTAATTATGAATTACTATAAGCTATTTGCAGAATATGGATTAGTTGCATCACAAGTGTTAATGACAAGATATAGTTTAGACCATGAAAAATCATATAATAATCTAAAAAATACTTTTCAGGAATTATTAAATTATGGAGCAATTCCTATTGTAAATGAAAATGATGCTATTGCTACTGATGAAATTGAATTTGGAGAAAATGATACATTATCATCAATTGTTACAGCAATTACAGAGTCTAATTTGTTAATCTTATTAACAGATACAGATGGATTGTATACAGATGATCCTTTTCAAAATAAAGATGCGAAATTAATTGATATTGTAACTTCAGAAATAAATGATATTCAGAAAGTTGCAAAAAAATCTAGTGATAGTGATGTTGGAACTGGTGGAATGTATACAAAAGTATTGGCTGGAAAAATAGTAAATCCTCTAGGAATTGATATGATAATAGCTAATGGTAAAAATCCTAATATATTAAACAAAATTGTAAGTGGTGAAAAACATGGAACATTATTTGTTGGAAGAAAAACAGCTGAAGATAATATTAGACAATATTTGCTTTCAAAAATGGAAAAATAAAGGAGATTGAAAAATGGAAAATTTAGAAGAAATAGGAAAAAGAGTAAAAAATAGCACAAAAATATTAAATAATATGGGAAGTATAGAAAAAAATATTATTTTGAGAAAAGTTGCAGAAGAAATTATAAAATCGCAAAAAGAAATATTAATTGCAAATGAAAAAGATATAGAAAATGCAATAAAAAATAGCATGAAAGAAAGTTTAATAGATAGATTAAAATTAGATGAAAAAAGAATTATAGCAATGTCAGATGGATTAATAAAGATAAGAGATTTAGAAGATCCAATTGGAGAGATAATTGAAGGAAAGAGAGTGAAAAATGGATTAGAAATTTTGAAAAAGAGAGTTCCTCTAGGAGTTATTGCAATTATTTATGAGTCAAGGCCTAATGTTACATTAGATGCATTTGGATTATGTTTCAAAACAGGAAATGCAGTTATTTTACGAGGAGGAAAAGATGCAATAAATACAAATATTGCTATTATTAAAGTTATTAGAAACGTTTTGAAAGAATCGAAAATATCAGAAGACTGTGTGTATTTAATAGAAGATACAAGTAGAGAAAAAAGCCAAGAACTTATGAGATTAAATAAATATGTTGATGTATTAATTCCAAGAGGTGGAGCTGGACTTATTAAAACAGTTGTTGAAAATAGTACAATACCAGTAATTGAAACTGGAACTGGAAATTGTCATATATATGTAGATGAATTTGCAGATTTTGAAATGGCTCTTTCAATTATTGAAAACGCTAAAACGCAAAGAACTGGTGTATGTAATGCTTGCGAATCTTTAGTTATTCATAAAGCTATTGCAAAAGAATTTATTCCATTAGTAGTTCAAAGATTATCAAATAAAAATGTAGAAATTAGAGGAGATGAAGATTCTTGTAATATTTCTGATAAAATAATTAAAGCAACAGAAAGTGATTGGAGTGAAGAATATTTAGATTTAATTATATCTGTAAAAACAGTAAATAATATTGATGAAGCAATTGAGCATATTAGTAATTATAGTACAAAACATTCAGAAAGTATTATTACTAATAATTATGAAAATATGCAAAAGTTTTTAAACGAAATAGATAGTAGTTGTGTGTATGTAAATGCTTCTACAAGATTTACAGATGGCTCAGAATTTGGCCTTGGTGCTGAAATTGGAATTAGTACACAAAAGTTACATGCTAGAGGTCCAATGGGATTAAAAGAACTAACTACTACTAAATATATAATTCATGGAAATGGTCAAATTAGATAAAATGAAACGTTTCAAATATCCCTAAATTTGTAATAATGTTGAATAATAAATAATTATATTAAGATAGTTAGTTTATTCTTGCTAACTATCTTTTTTAATGATAATATAAATGCAAAAGAGAGGATGATAATATGAAAAACAAAAATATAACTTGGAAAATAACTCAAGGAATGTATGTATTAACAACTAAAAACGGTGGCTGTGTTGTTGATGCAGTATCACAAGTAAGTGCTGGAGATAACCCACTAATTTCAGTAGCAGTAATGAAGAAAAACTATACAAATGAATTATTAAAAAATAATACAAAATTTGCTATATCTATATTAAGCAACGATGTAAATCCGGAAATAATTAAGACTTTTGGATTTAATTCTGCAAGAGACATTAATAAATTTGAAAAAACAGAAACAATACAAGTTGATGGATTAGAAGTAATAAAAGATTCTATTGGATATATGATATGTGAAATTGTAGATAGTATTGATAATGATACACATACTTTATTTATAGGAAAATTGATAGAAGGAGATATTCTTGAAGAAAAAGAAACAATGAGCTATGCTTATTACCAAGAACATAAAGATGAATTCATAAAAACGAAAACAGAAAAAGGTGAAAATGCATGGATTTGTACTGTTTGTGGTTATATTTATTATGGAGATGAATTGCCAGATGATTTTAAATGCCCAATATGTCAAGTGGGAAAAGAGTTGTTTATAAAGAAAGAATAGGATTAACAAAGTTATCATAATAATGATAACTTTTATTTTTTATAAAACATGTGTTTACATAAGTTTACTTTTTCCTAAAAATATGATATAATATATAGGTAAAAATTTTTTCTTTTAGGAGGTAAACAATATGTTAGTTAAGGCAAGTGCAATCGATAGATTTGCAAGAGAGAATGAAGAAGTCAGAGATAGACGATTTGGTTTGCCGTACATCGGAAAGCGGTTTGATGGAGAAGAATTTAATCCAACAGTAGATAAAATTGCAAGAGCAATTGATTACTATGGATACGAGGTTCGAGATGAAAACATCGTAGAAAATCCTGACACCGACTTAGGAAGTGGCAATCCTGTATGTTTTAGACCTTTCCCGCTGGCAGTAGAAGCAATGATCGAATCTCTTCAGAAAGAACTCATGTATCGGTATCCATATACTGAGGGCGCTGATGAGATGAGAAAGAAACTGCTGGACTATGTAGAAAAAGAAGGGTTTATAAACACATCACCATATTCCTATGATGATATTGATGAGAAAGGGCTGTGTGTTCATAATATTACATTTAGTGTTTCAACATCGGTTCTGTTCAATCAAATCATCAGTGCAATCTCTAAGGAGGGAGATGTTGTTTTAGTAACAGGTCCCAATTATGGACTTTTCACCATCAGGATTGAAAGAGCTGGCGCAGAAGCAGAAGTTCTGCCATTAGAAAAGGAGGACAATTTCCTGGTAAATCCTGAGAAACTTGCAAACACCATTGATAAAATCAATTCCAGTTTACAGCAAGCATATCATCGGCGTAAGGGTTATGTACCAAGGGTAGTAGCATTTTTGAATGCAAATCCTAATAATCCAACTGGAAAGGTTATGGGAAAAAACGAATACGATCTTTTGTATCAGATTGCGGATGTTTGCGCTAAACGTGGCGTTTTCGTAATTGATGATCTTGTTTATCGTGATATTACGTACGACAAAGACAATGTTGCTCTTCCTATTGC
Source organism: uncultured Clostridia bacterium (assembly GCA_948517135.1). Lineage (GTDB taxonomy): Bacteria > Bacillota > Clostridia > TANB77 > CAG-508 > Scatovivens. The sequence goes on from CAORJJ010000072.1 coordinate 5,851, forward strand.
AACAATTCCTGGAATGTTCAGGAATACGATTTCACTTTTTGGCTTATCTAAAAGTTACTCGATGGCATCTCTTCGAGCTGGTTTTGTGGTTGCAGATGAGCTAATTATACGTGCAATTATAAACAAAACTTTTCAAGAGATGGATTCTGCACCAGCACTTATCGGTGTTGCGCTTGGCGGGGCATTTAATGCAAGTGATAAGCGCTACAAGGTGTATGATGAATATTTCAAAGAACTCAGAGGAGAGTATGTTTACAGACTCAATCTGATAAAGGCACTCGTTAAAGGAATTGATGCGGTAGAGCCAATATACCGTAGCAGGATTGTTGATGTTGTAAGTAAAGCTGTTGGAAGTGATACTGCTAAGGTTTTGACTGGTCTTCCAATGGTAGATTTTCCTGAGAACTTGGAACCTGAATCTGGATTTTTTGCAATCTTAGATTTTACCAAGCTTAAAGGAATGAAATACTATGACAAGAAAAATAACATCAATATCGTTATAAGAGATGAGGAAGAATTGCTGAATTTCTTTTATGCAACTTCCAGAATCAGATTTTTGGTTGGCGAATCTATATCATGGCCATATGAAGATGAACTTGTTGGTCGGATAAATTATGCCATTGAAGAAGAAAAACTGATAAAAGCAATTCTGAACATGCACAATGCAATACTTCTGTTGGATCCAAATAAAGATGATTATGTAATTCGTAAGAATCGATACGAGGATCAGGAACAAATGGCACGCATAAAGGTAGATGGATGGAAAAATGCATATGATCGCATTATTTCGGCTAGCTATCTGAATGCTTTGAACTATGAAGAACAGACTGAAAGATATCAGGCAAGTTTTGAAGAGTACAAAGACTATGTATTTGTTGCAGTGCGTGGAGACGAAGTGCTTGGTTATTCTTGTTTCAATCCAACGCCTAATGTAGACAATTTCGATTCTGAACTTGTGAGCTTGTATATCAAGCCTACTGAAATTGGCAGAGGAATTGGAACAGAACTATTCATAGCAACCCGAAAACAGATGATTAAATTTGGAAAGAAAAACATGATAGTTTGGTGCTTGAGTGACAACGAAAATGCCATCAGATTTTATGAGAAACTTGGTGGTAAAGTAGTAAAAACAAAAGATGCACCAATTGGAGATCAGACATACAAAGAGTATGGATTCTATTTCCAGCTGAAATAAGAAATAATATTGTTTTACCAAAAAGGGCGGTCTGAATAGACCGCTCCTTTTTTGAAATTTAGGGACGCTCGAAAAATTTCACAATGCAACCAATAGGTTACAAATTTCAAACTAAGATTGATAGAAAAAAATTGCAATTAATTGTATAATAAATATAGATTATAAATACAAAGGAGGAATACGTATGGAATTAAATGAGAAGTTATATGAGTTAAGAAAGAAAAATAATTGGAGTCAAGAAGACTTAGCAGAAAGAATGGAAGTTTCAAGACAAACTATTTCAAAATGGGAAAGTGGTAAAACAATTCCAGAACTTAATAAATTAGTAAAAATTTCAGAAATATACGAAATAACTCTTGATGAATTAGTAAAAGAAACAACTTCAGAAGAAAATATTCCAAAAACAAAAATTAAAAAGAATAGGAAAAAAATTCTAATTATATTTTTGATAATATTACTTCTTGTAGGAATATTATTTTCTATAAATATGATAAGAAGAATAAAAATTATATATGATATTTCAGATAAATATAAAAGCAATTTTTCATGTATTGGGGAAACGAAAAGTGGACATGTAAGTGAGAAAATTTCAAAAAGAGATATTAATAATATAACAGAAACTAATAAAGAATATTTGTACTATGTATCAGAAAAAGGAGAAAAATTACTAAAAATAGTATCTTATAATGCAGGAAACGAAGATGCATTTGTCTCAGAGGAACCTATTGAAGAGATTTATATAGATTTAAACAAAGAAATTAAAGATACAGTACGTCATTATAATGATGTAATAAAAATAAATTTAAAAGATGGAACACGTGAAATAATAAATGATTACGAATTAAATAGTCCAATAATAAAAGCAACAGGGTGTATGAATAATTATTATGGAATAATTTGTGCATATGATAAAGTATATCGTGACAAAGAAATAGCATTCGATTTTGGTAACAAATTTTTTGAAAAAGATGGCAATTATGGATGGAACAATGCTTCAATAAAAGGCATGATGCAAAGTATAGGAATGACATTTAATAATAAAAACTTTTTTATACACTTTGATTATTGTAAAGAAGATATAAAAGAACAACGAGAAATTGTTGATATTGTAATATCAAATGAGTTAAAACCAACAAGAGAAGAAGTGTTACCACCACAAGTCTAAAAAAGAACAAAAAAGCCGATAGTTAGCATTGCTAATTATCGGCTTTAATGATATAAATAATATAATTAAAATCTATAAAAGAGGAAATAAATATGTCTAATATTAACGATTACTTATTATGGAGGGGAGATATTGCCATAAGTAAAAAAATTAAATTTAATGAAATAGATAGTATGATTTTGGCAAGATTTTCGTATCTTTTATTTAGTAAAATTAATATTGCTCCAAAAGAAACAATTGCTTCTATTTCAGAAAGAATGAAAGACTTCAAAAACGAAGAGTTTCTTTATAATGGCGATAAAGAATTGGTTACATATTTAGGCCAAAGTAACCGTTTCAAAAATATGCTTGTAACAGATTATGTTGAAATAAATAGTAAAGAAAAAGAAAATCAATTCTCTGCTATTACAATACATATTTCTAGAAAAGAAATTTATATTTCATTTATGGGAACTGATAATACAATAAATGGGTGGAAAGAAGATTTTAATATGGCATTTATGGAAAATGTGCCATGCCAAATTGCTGGAAAAGAATATATAGAAAAAATTGCAAAGAAATATTGTTATAAGAAAATAAGAATAGGTGGACATTCAAAAGGCGGAAATGTTGCCATTTACTCAGCAATTACAGCAAATAAAAAAATTCAAAATAAAATTATAAAAATTTATAATTATGATGGACCAGGATTTAGTAAAAATACTATAAATCAATTTGAAAATAGTGAAATAATAAATAAAATAGAAAGTTATATTCCTCAAGAATCTGTAATTGGAAGACTTTTAAATCACAAAGAAAAAATGACAATAGTATTAAGTACTGAAAAAGGAATTTTGCAACATGATATTTATTCTTGGCAAGTATTAAAAGATGATTTAATTAGACTTGAAAAAAATACAGATATAAGTGAAAATATTGATAAAACACTAACAGATTGGTTAGAAACAACAACAATAAAACAAAGAAAGATATTTGTAGATGTAGTATTTGATTTGCTTTATTCAACAGATGCTAATACTTTTGGAGAAATTTATAAAAATTTACCTATAAATATTACAAAAATACTAAGAAAATATTCACAAATATCAACAGAAGACAAGAAAACTATAGCAAAAATGATTAAGATTATGATGACATGTTATATGAATATTATTAAAAAAAGAGAAAGTACTAAATCGAATAAAAAATATTTTATTAAGTTTAGAAAAAATAAAGTTTAGGAGAGAATTATGAAAAAAGAATTAAAGATTTTTATAATTGTTTTAAGTGTATTTTTACTATTTTTAATATATTATATAGGAATGATTACTAAGCATAGTACTGTATCTAACTATAATAATATTAATACTAAAAGTGATAACATGGAATTTAAAATGAATGCTGTTATTGTAAAAGTTGAAAATAAAATGTTATATGTTGTAAAAACAAATGCTACAAATGAATTAATCACTCTTGCTTTTACAGAAGATATTGGGTATAAAGAATATCAAGAAATAGAAATTTATTTTGACGGAATAATATTAGAAAGTTATCCTGCTCAACTAGGAAATGTTGGAAAAATTGAAATTATAAAAGATAAAAGTGATGTGGAAATACCTGAGGAAATATTAAAATTCTGTTATAGTTCTAGTGATAATGTTAATGTAGAAATTTTAGAATTAACCTGTAATGGAATAGAGTTAAATATTATAGATTCTAATAATATGGAATACAATTATTCACATAATTATAAGATTTATGAAAAAGTTAAGAATGAAAATTATCCAGAAGAAGGATATAAAATAGGAGAAGATACTGAAAATTCTACAGCAGGCTTTAGTGGAACAGGTTTAGAATATATTTGGAAAGAAAAAGATACAATTTCAGATATTCTAAGTAAAGATACTGAAATAGTTCAAGAAAATGATATGCAAAGAAAATTTGATTGGACAGATTTTTATGGAGAACTTGAAAACGGAGAATATGAGTTTGTTTTAGGAGACGATGATTCAATTGGAATAAAAATACCATTTAAAATAGATGAAGATAAAAATGTATCATATGATAATGTTCAATTCTTATATTAATAAAGGAGAAAAAATGTCTAGCATATTAGTTATAGAAGATGATGAAATGTTAAATGCAGGAATATGTTTTAATATTCAAAATAATAATTGGAAAGCATTAAGCACATATTGTATAAAAGATGCAAAAGAAATTATAAAACAAAATAAAATAGATTTAATTTTACTAGATGTAAATTTGCCAGATGGAAATGGTTTTGAATTTGCTAAAACAATTAAAGAGCAATATAATATTCCTTTTATATTTCTAACTGCACATAATTTAGATGAAGAAATTTTAGAAGGTTTTGAAATTCGGAGCAGATGATTATATAACAAAACCTTTTAATATAAAAATTGTATTAAAAAGAATCGGTGTTATTTTAAATAGAGGTAATAGAAATCAAGAGAATACTTTTAAAATTAGAGATTTAATTATTGATTTTGATAATAGAATGATTAAGAAAAATAATAATATTATTTATTTAACTCCAACTGAATTTGATTTATTAAATATTTTTATTAAAAATAAAAATATGATACTTACACGAGAAATATTACTTGAGAAATTATGGGAC
>CAORJJ010000073.1:0-4475 GCA_948517135.1 uncultured Clostridia bacterium
GACAGGCAATATCTATTATTTCTCTATCTATTTTACAATCAGAAAAGGCAACTATTTCCTCTGCAAGTACATATATTCTAGCAAATCCAAAATATTTATCATTTGAAAGTCCCACCAAATTTTTGTATTTCTTTAAAGGCAATTCTTTTTGAATAATTTTAACTGTTTCTTCAATAACATAAAAGTTATCTAAAATCCATTCTCCTGCCGCATGCACTTTTATTCCTAGTCTTAAATGCTTTGTAAGTAAATTGTAAGTTTCTAAAATAAATTTATAATCATCCATAAGCCTATAAATTGGATAGGTGTTTTTGTTTGAAAAACTCTTAATTCCATGTTCAGAGGCTGTTTTTTCTATGTGTTTTGCAAACTGGTTCTTATCTAAAAGAGTTCCATTCATATTTAGCTTTTTGTAATTTTTCATAAAATTCCCCTTAAATTTATTTTTTTGTATTTTTTCCAAAATTTTATTAAATATACAAACATATATTTATTTGACTTTTTATATTTCAAATATAGATAGAGAATATTACTGAATAATTTTGTAATAAAATAGGAACTTCTAAATAATATAAAATAAGTAATTACATTATTTAGGAGTTTTAATATGTACATTTTTAATAAGAAAAGAATAATTTTTATAAATTTAAGTATAGTTTTTTCAATTTTTGTTTATGTTCTAGCAAACAATTCACTTAATTTCCAGGCTACTTCTTCTACTCCAATATCAAATCACACAATAATATTAGATGCTGGTCATGGAAATCCTGATGGTGGTGCAACTGGTAATGATGGCTCAATAGAATCTGATTTAAACTTAGATATTGTCTTAAAATTACAAAATTTACTAGAAAGTTCAAATTGCACAGTAATTTTAACTCGTTCAGATGAAAATGGAATTTATGAAGCAGATTCTAATACAATTCGTGAGAAAAAAATATCTGATATGAAAAACAGAGTAGAAATTGCAAACAATTCAAATGCAGAAATGTTTGTATCTATACATATGAATAAATTAGAACAGACTCAGTATAGTGGGTGGCAAACTTTTTACAAAAATCAAGATGAAGATAGTAAAAAAATAGCTGAAAATATTCAAATAAGTTTAAATAATTTTTTGAAAAAACAAAATTCAAGAACTATAAAATCTATATCTGGAATATATCTTACAAAAAACGTTGAAATACCTCTTATTTTAGTAGAATGTGGTTTTTTATCAAATGCAGAAGAAAACAAATTGCTTCAAACAGATTCTTACCAAGATGAACTTGCTTGGAGTATATATATTGGACTAATGGATTATTTGAATACAAAATAATTTTTCAGTTTTTTTATCCTTTCATTTACATTTTCAATTATTAGATATAAAATATCATCATAATATGATATAAGAGGTATTTATGAGCAACTTTGCTGATTTTTTGAAAAAAGATGTGCAGATGAATTTCTCAAATGAGAAAAAATCATCAACTATTAATTACATACCAAAAAGAGATTGTTATTTTGAGGGAAAAACATTTTTTAACTTCATTGATAGTGAAGAAAAACTTAAAGATTATGCAAAATTAATTGTATATAATAAAATATCACAACACTCATTTTTAGAAATGATGTCTGAAATGCTCTTAAAATCACTTCTGTTCTATATTTTAGCCACAAGAACAGATGATATTGAATGTAATTTAGAAAACTGTATAGAATTAATTGAAGAAAAAATGTCTGATTCAGCAGAAGAATCTATTTTAACATATATGATGCATAATCTTCCACCAGATCACCCTGCTAGACTTTTCTATGCCTCTATTGAACCTCTTCCAAAACAAACATTTATAGACGTTCGTGAAAAATTAAGACAAAAATTATATGAAGCAATATTTGATATTTAGAAAGGATTTTTTATGGGATTATATGGTGATAAAAAAGATTATGAACAAATGGTTAAAGAAAATATAATGAAGGCAAATCTATTGCATTCTCTTTCACCAGAAAAACAAAAACAAGTAATAGAATTATTAGAACAAAAAGAAGAAATTATGTCCAGAAATGGCATTTTTGCTAATATAAAATTAAAATTTATTAATAAAAAAATTGAAAAAATTAAAAATAATAAAAAAAGTGAAATTTAAGGATCATCCATAAATTTCACTTTTGATTTATCTTATATATCAATTTCACCATCGTCTTCTTCTCTTGCTTGAGTTGTAGTTTGATATTTAGATTTTGCTTTTTGCAATGTTATTCCTTTTTGGATTTGGTCTTTTGTTTCTTCTTTTACTTTTTCCATGTTTTCATGTACTAAAGAATATGAGTCTAATTCTTCAGCATATACTCCATTTCCACTCTTACGTGGTATTATTTCTGCCACACGTAAAATACCTTCTTTATCTCTATATACAGAAAATTGTTTATCTTCACTATTTTTTAAAGTTTCTAATGACTTTCGAACATCTAAAATATTAAGACTTTTCTCACTAATACCTGTAGATGTTGCAGTTGGGAAATGTATATTAGTTTGCTTATTAAATATATCTTCTCTTATACCTGGATATGTTTGACATTTGCCATTTTCATCCATATAAACGATTTCATATGATTCTCTGCCACTTTCAACAGAAGCCACAACATAAGCATTTTTCTTATCTGGGTTTCCCTTCATATCATAATCAATAATAGGCATATCTTTTATTTGTGTTATATCAGCAATTTTCTTATTGGAACCAAGATATTCTTGAATCGACCTCATAGCAATCGCTTGTTCTATATCTTTACGAGATGTTTTAGTACTATTACCTGAATAATTATCAAATTGCAAAATAGTACCTTCTTTTTTTCCTTTATCTATAACATCTCTTTCATCATATTTTATACTTCCACTTATATTTTGCCCATCTGTACTTATTAATGATTCCATTCTTCCTGTTTTTTTTGAAATTTTTCCGCTTCCAATACGTATAAATTCACCATTTTCATTTTTTGAGAAGTATTCATATACTGGAGCCCATTTTCCTTCAATTGCATATGATGTGGGACTAATTTCAGATTTTACAATAAAAACTTCTCCTAAATTTCTATCTGCAACAGTAAAATCTTCAACTTTCTCAATTTCTAATAAATTTTTTTGTAATCTTCTCCTATCTGTAACACCGCCTATTGGTTTTTCAATTCCATCATACGCACTTCCAGAAAATTCTCCCCTATATGGTACATAAAATCCTGTACCACTAAAACTTTCATATTCTTGATTTGCAACTAATTCTGCTATATCACTTTTTTCATTTCCAAGGATTTTAGTATATTCTTCTTTTAAGTCCAATTTAAGATTTTGAGCAACAGCAGACTCTTTTGATGTATACATCTCAGTAAATGTTCCTTTTTTTCTAGCTGGTTTTGCAAATCTATCAAATACCTTTGCCATCTCCCCATTATTAATCTCCACTCTAGATTTATCTACTGCTTGATCTAAATCTTGATTTTCTAGTTGTTCAATTTTTTTACCTGTAGCATATGTTCTTCTTATTTCATATTTACTAAGTTCTTCTATTTGCCCTAGTTTTTTAGATATATTATCTAGCAGTGCTGGAGTCTTACTAAAGAGTCCTTTTATACGTTCTGTTATTTTTTGTAAAGGAGTTTTATAATATAGAGCCTCTTTAAATTCTTCAAACTTTTTATGTCTAAAATCATTTCCTAAAATATATGTAGATACTGTTGGCTTACTATGATTTTCCATATCTGAAATCATAGTATCTAAAATATCTTCTTTAGAAGGATGTATTTTTGCCATTTCCACTAATTCATCTGGCATTAATTTATTTATAAGCATTCCAAATTTTTTAGTTTTACCTAAATCTTTTAATATTTGTTGTTTCTTAGATTTATTTGCACTTCTATATTTTTTTAGTAGATCATCTATTTCAACACTTTTTGAAGTAGTCTTTTTTATAGGCTTTTCCTTTTTACTTTCTGGTGACTTGCTTGCAGTTCGTTCTTTGCTTTCTGCAGATCTGTTAGTACTTTCTTTTTCACTTTTTGTTTTATCAGTAGTTTCTTCTTTTTCATCTTTTGTTGATTCAGTCTTTACTACATTACTTTTTTCAATTTTCTTTTTATTTTCAGCATACAAATCCATTACATTATCAAAAGTTGCAACAGAAAAACTATCTCTATCAAGAATACCACCATCAACTATATATCCATCTCCATAGCTTGACTTAAAATTATTTAAGCACTTATTTGACACTATTTCTGTAAATATATCTTGTAGCATCCCTTCTGCTACTTCATTGTTTGGATATTTTTCATTAGCAAACTTGTAAAATTCTTGAATTTGATTAATATCAGTATCTTTCGAATATATTAAACTTTTATATAATTTATATAGTTCCTTATCCTTCTTTATAAAAGATTCCATTTTTTTATTATTTCTAGTTAATAATTTAAATTCTAATATAATTTGTTCTTCCATATCAGGAATA
>CAORJJ010000073.1:4485-10563 GCA_948517135.1 uncultured Clostridia bacterium
AAATTGTTATTTCTCTATTAGATTTTGGATTAACTAATTTAGATGAAAAAGATAAGGAAGAACTTAAAAAGATGCAGAAATAATTTTAGACTTCTGTTCTTCAGTTAAGCTTGTTGCATTATCAATTTTATCTTGTAAACATCGCTTATAATAATCATATTGTGTTTCATCATCTTGTCTTTTTATTTTTCCATCATGATCACTTAAAAGCATATTCAATCGTTCTGGAGAACCAAGCGCATAAGAAAAAGTATTCTCAGAAAGTTCACAATAAAATAGCTTGCCTGTTTGGTAGGACGAATCTTTTCCATTAAGTAATATAAGTGACTTATATTCATCTATAAATTTTTCATTCTTAATATTTAATCCATTAGTATTAATATCTTTTAATAATGCACCATTAAATGAATGTGTATAGAATTCATTATTTTTAGAGTGAACAAAAACCGCTTCAGCAATTTTAATCATACTTTTAAAATCATTTGTAGAGTCTAATCCTAATCTTTCTCCCCACTTCTCATTAATAAGTGGTAAAACACATTTTGTCAAACCTAGTTCTTTATTTTCATATTGTGTTACAGACCCCTCTACTGTTTCTTTATATTCATTAAAATTCATTATTATTTTACTAATAGCTTCATTTGATAAATCTCCAGTTGCAGTTGCATAATTAGTCAAATATAATCCTAGTACACTGCATATCCTTGAGCTATCTTCTATATCTTTTCCATTTTTTATTGCATTTTTGAAATCATTTGAATTAAGAGCTCTCTCAATAAAATCTGCAATCTCTTCTTGTGTAATTTTGGTTATTGAGTATTTTTCTTCCATATCTTTTTCCTTTGATTCTTATTATTTTTCATAAGTTTAAATATTATACTTATCTCATCAAATACGAAAATATTACTGAACTTAATTTTAAACTATTATGCTTTAATGTTCCATCCACTGTTGTTAATAAATCTTCTTCTATAAGCTCATACTTAGCTTTTGCAATATTCTCATAATCTATTGGTACTTGCCCCTTTTGTTCTTCTGTTTCATATTTTTCAAGCATTTCTTCTGAAATTTTTGTATTACTTGCTATAACAACATCTATCTCATCTTTTCCTAAATATTGTTCTAACACATCGATATGGTTACTTACTCCGAAACCTTCTGTTTCTCCTGGTTGTGTCATAGCATTACATATATACATAACTTTTGCTTTAGCTCTTCTTATAGCTTCAACAACATCTCTACAAATAATATGTGGCATTACACTTGTATATAAACTTCCCATACTTAAGATAATCAAATCTGCATTTTCAATAGCCTCAAAGACTTCTGGTAAAACATGTGGCTGTTCTTTATAGAAGAACTTTTTATATTTTTTATTTGCTTTTGTTATTTCTTCTTCTCCTTCAATCACTTCTCCTGTTGTTGTTTCTCCCATTAGAGTTAGGCAATCTTCTGAAAGTGGTAATACAGTTTGTTTAACATCCAATATTTTACTTAAATATTGGATACTTGTTTTTAATGTTCCTGTTTCATTTATTAAAGATGTTAAAATTAAATTTCCAAGCGCATGACCATTTAGTTCACTATATGTAGATAATCTGTATTCCATTACATCTCTAACTTCATCTGGAAGTGTAGACAAACTACTTAAAACTTTTCTAATATCTCCAACAGCTGGTGTTGAAAATTCTTTTCTAAGTCTTCCTGTACTACTTCCATCATCTGAAACTGTAATAACAGCTGTTATATCAACAGGGAAATATTTTAATCCCTTTAAAACAAATGATGTTCCTGTACCTCCACCTAATATAACTACTTTCTTTTTTTTCTGCATAATACTCTCCTTGCTTAATATACTAATTTTTATTTATTATAGTATATTATTCAAAAATATTTTTTAAGTTGCATATAACCCAAAATGGTCACATTTCACTTCTACCTTCTAAAGCTTTTGTAAGGGTAATTTCATCTGTATACTCTAAATCTCCACCTACTGGAATTCCTCTAGCTATTCTTGTTGTTTTTATTCCCATTGGCTTTAATAATTTTGAAATATACATTGAAGTTGCTTCTCCTTCAACTCTAGGATTTGTAGCTAATATAATTTCATTAACATTTCCATTCATTACTCTTGTAAGTAACTCTTTTATTTTAATATCATCAGGTCCAACACCATTCATTGGAGAAATTGAACCATGTAAAACATGATAAACACCATTATATTCATGTGTTCTTTCCATTGCAATAACATCTCTTACATCTTCTACAACGCAAATCGTAGATTCGTCCCTTTTAGGATTTGAGCATATATTACATGGGTCTGTATCTGATATATTAAAACACTTTGAACAAAAATGTAAATTTTTCTTAGCATTTAATATAGAATTTGTAAATTCTTCAGCTTCTTCATTTGTTATATCTAACATATAAAATGCTAATCTCTGAGCTGTTTTATGACCTATACTAGGTAATTTTTCAAAACTTTCAATTAACTTTTCAATTGAAGGTGAATAATAAGACATAACTTAAATTTCTCCTTACATTAAACCTGGTATATTATATTTTCCAAGAGCTGCTGCTTGAGCATCATCAACTTTTCTTAATGCTTCATTTACTGAAGTTAAAATTAAATCTTGAAGCATTTCAACATCATCTGGATCTACAACATCTTTTTGAATTTTAATTTCTTTAACAACTTTATTTCCTGTAACTTTTACATAAACTGCTCCTCCACCAGCTGTTGTATCAAATTCCATATTTCCTAATTCTTCTTGTGATTTTTCCATATCTGATTGCATTTTTTTTGCTTCTTTCATAAGCTGATTTATGTTCATTCCTCCAAATCCGCCCATGCCTCCTGGAAATCCGCCTCTTTTTCCCATTTTTATAATCCTCCTATTTTTTATTCTATAATATTTATATCTATTCCTAAATCTCTTATTGGAGATTTTGGTGTGCCTTCACCACTTGAAGTCTTTGATATACTTTTTCCATCTTTAAATTTTACATGTATTTCTTTTCCTGTTATTTTAAATATTTCTTTACGTAGTTCACTATTGTTTGCCACATTTTCTAAAATATTTTTATTAAAATCTGTTAAACCATTTGGAAATTCAATTTCCCACATTAGATCATTTAACTCACTTACTCTTGTATTTATTAATGCAGTATATAATCTAATTTTTCCATTTTTCTTTAAGCTATCTATTACTTTTTTCCATGATTCATCTACTTTATTTATATTTGTAGGATTTTTAGATACTTTCTTTTCTTCTAATTTATATACCGCTACATCTGTATTCTCGCCTCTTGCAATTTCTTGCATTCCAATTGTAGTATCTTGACCAAATTTTAGATTTGCTAACTTATTTTCAAGTTCTGTTAATCTTTTTTCAATAGGAGATCCTCCTGCATTAGAATACTCTTCTTTTCTACACGCTTTAATAACTCCTGTTTGGAACATAATTGTTTTTTGAGAAGACCATTTCAAATCATTTTCTAAATCTGATAATTGATAAATTATATTAAGTAGTCTTTCTTCATCTGTTATATCTGCTAATTTTTTTATCTCTACAATTTCATTATCTGAATATAGATTTAATTTATTAGTAGATTTATAAACTAAAATATCTTTAAAATATTTTATTACTTCCCATAAAAAATTATATAAATCTTTTCCATCTTCTATTACATTATCAACAGCTTCTAATGAAGTAATACTATCATATTCTAATATTCCTCGAGATAATTTATTAATATATTCTAAACTTGGAAGTCCTACTAATTCTTTTACTTCTTGAATTGTAATATTCTCCGAATTTTCTTGACTACATCTTTCCAAGATACTAATTGCATCTCTCATATGTCCTTCAGAAAGTACTGCAATTATTTTTAGTGCTTCTTCATCAATTTTTATATCTGCTCCATCACAAATAACTTTTAATCTTTTAATTATATCTTGTTCTGGAATTTTCTTAAAATCAAATCTCTGACATCTTGAAAGAATCGTCATTGGAAGTTTTTGAGGCTCAGTAGTAGCCAAAATAAATTTTACATGTTCTGGTGGCTCTTCTAGAGTTTTAAGAAGTGCATTAAATGCTCCTGTTGAAAGCATATGTACCTCATCTATTATATATACTCTATATTTAGCTTTTGTTGGTAAAAAATTAACTTCATCTCTAATACTTCTAATATCTTCTACACTATTATTTGATGCAGCATCCATTTCAACAACATCAGTTAAAGAACCATCTAAAATTTCCTTACAAATTTCACATTCATTACAAGGTTCACCATTTTGAGGATTTAGGCAATTTACAACTCTAGACATTATTTTAGCAGAAGTTGTTTTACCTGTTCCTCTTCCACCTGTAAATAAATAAGCATGACCAACTCTTCCAGACATCACTTGATTTCTCAGTGTTTTAGTTATATGTTCTTGCCCCACCATATCTGAAAATTTTAATGGTCTAAAATTTCTATAAAGTGCTGTATATGACATATTCCCTCCTTAATGTCCAATTGAGGACATAATTTTTGTCCAGTTTTATATGTATGTTTAACATAATAGAAATGACTTCCCTTAAGGAAGGCATGCGAAATCACATAAATACACTACTTATCGCTGCTTTCTTCCGAACCTGACGAGATTCATAGCTTTTTATTGAAGCATACCTTCCTTAAGAAAAGCCACTTAATTTTCGAATAGATTATATAATGGATTTTCCTATTTTGCAATACTTTTTTATACTCTTTTAAATACTACATCATTAAAATCTGTTATTTCTTTATGTGATGAACCTTCTTCTACAATAGTATCAATTGGCATTTCTATACTTACAGTACCTTTATAATTTATATTATCACTTGTTGTAATTATGATATCAAAGTTAGTAGAAAATTTTATTTCTTCTAATGAAACACCTAAATTTTTAAGCAAATTTCCATCATAAATAATTTCTTCATTTTCATTTGAAATGTAAGATCCTAAATCATTAAGTGAAAACCTAAATCCTAAAACTCCTCCTGTATTTGCTATCTCTAGTGATTTCATATCATCAATTGCCCCACCTTGGTATATAATTTCAGAATTTATATAATCTTGTTCACTGTAAGTATATAAATTTGAAAGTTCACCAGTAGGTCTTAATAATTTTACATTTCCTTTTTTAGGTTTATTTATTACATTAAAATTTTCCAATTTAATTTCTTTAATTGTTAACTCTGTTTCTTCTGTCTTGTTAATATACATATATACATCATTTACCTGAGTAATATTTATATTCCAAATATTACTAGGGTCATCAACAATGTCACCATTTACTGTACTCACAAGAAGAATTTTGTTTATTGAAAATGGTAATGATTTTTCCCCTTCTGCATCATATTGAATAATAATAAATGCAACAATTAATAACATTATAACTATGACTGAAATAAATAAAAATTTCTTTAAAAAATTTTTCATGAATTTTCTCCTTTCATAATATAATTCACTAATTGCATTGTTTTATATAAATCTTATCTTTTATTAATTTCAACATTTCATTTAATAAAAGTGGTACTAGGACTCCAAATACTGTATATACTATCCACCATGCACTTTGTTTAAATAGCACTGGAAACGTTGACATTAAAGAAATATCTTCATTGGTAATAATTATTCCTAGTAAATTTACAAACTTAAATATTATAAAATGCAATATTACTATTGGCATTGTATTTTTGCCAATATACTCAAATATTCTATTTAATACATTCCTTTTACTTATAAAATAAGATATTTCATAAATAAATATCCATCCTAAAATAGAAACAGCAATAAAAAATCTAAACCTTGTATAAATATTTAGCGATAATTCTATTGTTCCAAGCTTATTAAGTATTAATAATAATACAAATGATAAAATCAATAATAAACTTTTAATTATACTATTTAATTCTAATTTTAACAAACTAAATTTTCTACCAATATCAAATAATATGTAACATGTAAAAAATTGCACTCCTATAAGTAAAACTGTAATTTCATTAGATATAAGAAATTTACCAATATAAAAGAATAATATAGAAATAAAT
>CAORJJ010000074.1:0-7101 GCA_948517135.1 uncultured Clostridia bacterium
CTATGATAATTACATAAGTAAGCTATATTTTTGAATTTTTATTATTTGTATTATTGCAAGTTTTGGTATTTAAAACATATTTTACTCACTCAAATACCAACTTACACAAATAAACTCATCTGATTTGATTTTGTCATTCCTTTTAGACAACCAAATTTTTCTAAAAGTTCTGTTACTGATTTACCTATTTTAGAACGTGCCTGCATGTCTTCTATACATTCAAATGGCTCTTCTAACCTTGCTTGATAAATACTCTCAGCTGCAACAGTTCCAAGTCCAGCAATACAATTTAGTGGTGGACGTATTTTTTCATCTTCAATTTGAAATTTTGTACTATGAGATTTATATAAATCTACTGGTAAAAATTCAAATCCTCTTTCATACATTTCATGGACTAATTCCAAATCATCATACATTTCCTTATCTTTTGGAGTTGCTGCATTTCCAAGTGAAGTTATCTCTTGCATTTTAGCTTCTACTTTTGCTTTTCCATTTATCATAAATTCAGCATCAAAAGCTTTTGCTCTTATGGTAAAATATGCTGCATAATATGCAAGTGGTATATGTACTTTAAACCATGCAATTCTAAAAGCATTTGTTACATATGCAGCTGCATGGGCTTTGGGAAACATGTACTTTATTTTCTCACAAGATTTTACATACCAATCTGGAATGTCATAATCTTTCATTACTTTTTTAAATCCTTCCCATTTTTCAGGATCTTTTAATGCTTTTCCTTTACGAACAGTTTCCATTATTTTGAATGCTTTATCTGGTGGCACTCCTTTTTTCATAAGATATACCATTATATCATCTCTACAACAAATTGCTTCTTTTAGAGTTACTACTCCCTCTTCAATAAGTGTTTGAGCATTTCCAAGCCACACATCTGTACCGTGTGATAAACCTGATAAACGAATAAGTTCATCAAAAGTGGTTGGATGTGTATCCATAAGCATGCCTCGAGCAAATTTTGTACCATATTCTGGTATTCCAAAAGTTCCAACTTCTGATTTTATCTGTTCTGGAGTAACACCTAAAGCTGTTGTTGAATTAAATATAGACATTGTTTCTTTATCATCTAATGGGATATCAGTTGGAGCCTTTCCTGTTAAATCTTGAAGCATACGTATTACAGTCGGATCGTCATGACCCAGAATATCAAGTTTTAAAAGGTTACCATCTATTGAGTGATAATCAAAATGTGTTGTAACAATATCAGAACCTGCATCATCTGCTGGATGTTGTACTGGTGTAAATTCAAATATTTCTCTTCCTTTTGGAACTACTATAATACCTCCTGGATGCTGTCCAGTAGTTCTTTTAATTCCAACACATCCACTCGAAACTCTAGCAACTTCTGCATTTGGTTTTGATATATTTCTCTCTTCAAAATAATTCTTTGCATATCCAAATGCAGTTTTATCTGCAACTGTACCTACTGTTCCAGCTTTAAATGTTGTTCCTTTTCCGAAAATTACTTCTGTATATTTATGAGCTTTTGCTTGATACTCTCCAGAGAAGTTTAAGTCTATATCAGGCTCTTTATCTCCGATTAAATCCTAAAAATGTTTCGAAAGGAATATCCATACCATCTTTGGCTAGATGTTCTCCACATTTTGGACATATTTTATCTGGAAGATCAAATCCATTTCCAATTCCATAATCTGTAAAATCTGAATATTTACATTTTGGACATCTATAATGTGGTTGAAGAGAATTTACTTCTGTTATACCTGTCATAAATGCTACAAGTGATGAACCAACAGATCCTCTTGACCCTACTATATATCCATCTTCATTTGATTTCCAAACTAACTTTTGAGCAATAATATACATTACAGAATAACCATTACTTATTATTGAATTTAACTCTTTATCTAATCTTGTTTGTACAATTTCTGGTAAAGGATCACCATACAATTCATGTGCTTTTTGATATGCTATATTTTTAATATCTTCTTCACATCCTGGAATATGTGGAGGACATTTTTCAGGAGAAATTGGTTTTATTTTTTCACACATATCAGCCACTTTATTTGTATTTGTTACTACAACTTCATATGCTTTTTCTTCTCCTAAATATTCAAATTCTTTAAGCATTTCATTTGTAGTTCTTAAATATAATGGAGCTTGATTATCTGCATCATCATATTTTTGACCAGCTTGTAATATTCTTCTATAAATCTCATCTTGTGGATCCATAAAATGAACATCACAAGTTGCTACAACTGGCTTATTTAATTTTTCTCCTAGTTCAACAATTTTTTTATTAAATTCTTTTAATGCATCCCAACCTTCAACTTGTCCTTCTCTAATCATATATTCATTATTGGCTAATGGTTGAATTTCTAAATAATCATAGTATTTTGCAATTTCCTCAACATCTTCTTCAGGTTTACCTGCAACAATTGCTTTATATAATTCTCCAGCTTCACATGCACTTCCTATAATTAGCCCTTCTCTATATTGATTAAGCATTGATTTTAATATTCTAGGTTTTTTATAAAAATAATCTAAATGAGAATATGAAACTAATTTATAAAGATTTTTTAGCCCTACATAATTTTGAGCTAGTATTATCATGTGATAACTTGGAAGTTTTCTAAAATCTGTTTCAAATACATTATCAAAATCATCTATGGTTTTTGCATTTCTATCTTTTGCTCTTTCTATCATTTCTTTAAAAACTGCAACTAATGTTTTTACATCATCTAAAGCACGGTGAGCAACATCTACTTTTATTCCTAATCTATCAGCTATAAATCCTAACTTATATCTCGAAAATTCTGGAAATATTGATTTTGCTAAACGAAGTGTATCTATATGTGTATTCTTAAATGGTAATCCTAATTGTTCACAATTATATTTCATATAACCAATATCAAAGTCTGCATTATGGGCTACTAAAACTGAATCTCCCATAAATTCTAATACTTTAGGCATTATTTTATCAATTGTTTCACTATCCTTTACCATATCATCAGTAATATGAGTAACATTTACAACTTCTTCTGGTATTGGTTTTTCCGGATTTACAAACGTTTCAAAAGTATCTATTATCTCTCCATTTTTAATTTTAATAATACCTATTTCAGTTATTTTCTCTGTAATATGTGAAATACCTGTTGTTTCTAAATCAAATATGCAATATTCTGTATCTATATCCTGACCTTTTGAATTTGATACACATGGATCTTTATCTGGGCAAAAATATGCTTCAACACCATATATAACTTTTATATCGTCACCAGTTTTTTCTAAAAGTTTATGTGCATCAGGAAAACTTTGAACAACACCATGATCTGTAATTGCAATTGATTTCCATCCCCAACTAATTGCTCTTTTTATTAAATCACTACAAGGAGTAATTGCATCCATCTGACTCATTTGAGTATGCATATGAAGCTCTACTCTTTTTTCTTCTGCATCATCAATTCTTTTTTCCTTTTTAAAACCAGTAGATTCAATTATAGTATTTGCCATAATTTCTACTTCTTTTGAATATGTACTATATCTTGCTACACCTTCAATTCTCAATCCTTTAGCTTTCGAAATTCTTCCCTTTGCATCTTTAGCTTTATCTTTTGGTAAAAATGCTTTACAACCAATTGTACTTGTACCATCAAATATGTTAAACATTAATATTGCTTTTTCATCTTTAATATCTCTAGAATCAAGAGAACCACCTAAAATTTCTCCATCAACACAAACTCTCATATCTGTATCTTCAGTCATTGGAATATTTTCAATTTTTACAAGTTCTGTTCTAATAGTCAAACTTCTTCCTAAAATTAAAGGTGATTCCTCATCTTTGACTTCTGGTAACTTATTTTGATGAGCTTCTATTTTAGCTGCAAGTTCTGGATTTTCCTGTCTTAAGTTTTCTTTCAATTTTTCTTCTTCTTCAAGTTTTCTTTGTTTTTCTTGTTCAGCTTCAATTTTCTTTCTTTCTTTTGCTTGTTCTATTTCAATTTTTGCTTGTCTTTCAAGCTCCATCAATGCTTCTTTTTCTTCTTGATTTCTTCTTTCAATTAACTCTTTTTCAAAATCTTTTGAAATATTTTCACTAAATTCGACTGAATATTGCTTATTGTATAAATTACCTAATAAATGTTCTAAACCTTTATCAAATTTTTGAGATATTAAAAAAGCAGCCCCCTTCATAGCTAAATTTACAATAATGTGACTATCATTTACTTCTATTCTACTATTTGTTAATATGGCTTTACTCATTGGTTCTTTTTTCCCAATATATTTAATAATATTTTCCCAGTCTGATTCTACTCTAGGTTCTATTTTTAAATCACCATAATTAATATCAATAGAAGCTTTGTTAACTTTAAAAGTTTTTACTAAATAATTTTCAAAACCTTCCATTTCTTGTAAACTTACTTGACTATTTGATGCTACTTTTATTTGCAATTTATTAGTTTTTTTATATAAATTAATATTCTCAATTACTGCATTTATTAAATTATTATTTTCATTGTAATCGCTAAATACTTCTTTTATATATTTTTGCATATCTTCCTCTTACTATTTATTCTCCTAATCCTGTAATACTAACTATATCTGGAATTACTTGTTTAACATTTTCAACATCTTTAATTTGAAATCCTTTAAAAAAACTAGCACCAGGAACTGTTGATTTTGTATAAAAAATTATATCACCAAAACCTGATTTTCTTTGTCTGTGTGATTGATAAATACTTATATCTTTTAAATCTGTATATTTTAATACTTTTTGTGTATTATAAAATAAATTTTTAGATGTATAAACTACTTTTTTATCATAAAAAACTGCTCTTGTATTTTTGGCAATTCTTTTACTAAATGCCAATATAACAATCATAATACCAGCACAAATAAGGAAACACAAAAAAGCTTCTAAAAATTTGCTATAAGCAATAAATGCTAATATTGTTAATATAAATATTAATATAAGTTCTAACCATTTTAATAAAATATAAGATATTTTATATCTTCTTTTAACAACTAATTTCTCATTTACATCTTTTTTTAAGTCTTCTTCCTCTTGATACTTCTTATAGCAGTTTAAACATATATCTGCATTTTCATTTGCTAATTTTGATCCACAAATTTTACATTTCATTTTACTTCTTTCCTTTCTAGAACTTTTTAAAATATCCTTATTATGTCATTGTATGTTATATATAATGCAAACATCATTAATAATGTAAATCCTGCTGATTGTATTCCAAGTTCTACTTCTTCTTTTAGTGCTTTTCCACGAATTCCTTCAATAATAAGTATTACTAATCTACCACCATCTAATGCTGGAATTGGTAAAAGATTTGTAACTCCAAGTGAAAGAGATACTAAGCATAATAAATATACAAAATCATATATACCACTTGATTTTACTACTATTTCTGAAATTCCTACTGGTCCTGTCATTTGTTGTATTCCTATCTTTCCTGTAAATAGCATTACTAAACTATCTCCAATTGATGAGACAAAATCTATTGTTTCCCAGAAAGAATAGTATAGTTTATCTTTAAAATTCGCTTCAACTAAAGCAACTTCTATTCCTAAAATATAATAGTTATCTTCGTATTTTGTAGGTTTTCCTTGTACAGATGTTTCACTACCATTTCTTTCAACAACTATATCAAGTACTTCTCCATCTTTATAATTTTCTAAAGCTTTTGCTATATCTGCTTTTAGTCTAATATTTTTATCATTTATTTTTACTATTTTATCACCTATTTCAATTTGTGATATATTTTCTACTGCTTCAGGTCTTATTTTTGAAACTGTTGTTGAAATATTATATCCAGATGACATTGACAAAATAAAATATACAATTGTACCAAAAATAATATTAACAATTGCACCTGCTACTACAATAAGTATTCTATTTGATATTTTTGCATTGTTAAAAGAATGAGCATCATTTGATCTTTCATTCTCGCCTGTCATTTTCACATATCCACCAAATGGAAAAAGAGAAATAGAGTATTCTGTTTCTTTTCCCTTCTTTTTTAAAATTTTAGGACCAAAACCAATAGAAAACTCTTCTACTTTTACTTTTGAAAATCTAGCTGCTAAAAAGTGCCCTCCTTCATGAATAAAAATCAAAAAACCTAACAAGAATATTATTTTTAAAGCACTTAATAAAATACTCAAAATTTATGTTCCTCCTATAAAAACATTAAAAATAATATGTAAGCAAATGGTGCAATAAACATTACACTATCAATTCTATCAATCATTCCACCATGACCTGGGAATAAATTACTAAAATCTTTTACTTCAAAATACCTTTTTATAACAGATGCAGCAAAATCACCAACTTGCCCTATAATACTTAAAATTATTGAAATAATACCAATAACTAAATAAGGTATTTCAATTTCTCCAAACTTATTTAAAGCAAGTGTATATAATAAACATACAATAACTGCTCCAATTGTTCCTGAAATACATCCTTCTATCGACTTATTAGGACTGACTTTACTAAATTTTGTTTTTCCAAATCTTCTACCAATTGCATAAGCAAATACATCTGTTCCCCATGCCGAGAATAAAATATACCATATCAAAATTTTTCCAATTACTTTTCCTTCCATTCCATAAACTAATGTTAAAAATACTGAAAAAGTAAGTATATACAAAATTCCTATTAAAGTGAATGTAATATCTTTAAGTGTAATTTTCATATCTGATATTATTACATGCAAAAATAATACTAAAAGTAATATTGGTATTCCTATCATACTAGCATATTCTAAAATCTCTACTGGTATAACATGAATTAAAGAAATACAAGCTACTAATAAATAACTTATCCATGAAATTATCTTCACTTCTTTATTTTCTGCACATTTTATGTATTCATGCATAGCGATAATTGCAGTAATTGCGATAAAAATATCAATAACATATTTATTACCAACTATTAATAAAATTGTTACTAATGGAAAACCAATAGCTGCTGTTAAAATTCTTTTCATATTCATATCTAATTATCCTTTGCTTATTTAATGTTACTTAGCTCCAAATTTTCTATTTCTTTTCTTAAAAACTTCTATTGCATTATCTAGATCTTCAGTAGAAAAATCTGGCCATAATTTT
>CAORJJ010000074.1:7111-10153 GCA_948517135.1 uncultured Clostridia bacterium
TATACTGTTTGCCAAGGCAAAAATCCACTTAATCTTAATTCTCCACTAGTTCTAATTAAAAGATCTGGATCTGGATCTTTCTTAGTATATAAATGTTCTGAAACTATATTTTCATTAATATCTTCAATTCTTAAATTTCCTATTTGAACTTCTTTGGATATTTCTCGTACTGCATTAACAATTTCATTTCTTCCACCATAATTTAATGCAATATTAAAAATTGTACCTGTATTACTTCTTGTTCTTTCTATTGTTCTTTTAATACTCTCTTGTAAACTTTCAGATAATTCTGTTAAATCTCCAAGAACTCTAATGACTATATTTTCTGTATCAGCTTCTTTTGCAAAATCATCTAAATAATTTTCTAATAAACTCATTAAAGCTTCAACTTCTTCTTTACTTCTTTTCCAATTTTCAGTTGAAAATGCATATACAGTAATATATTCAAGGCCTATTTTATTTGCGTACCTAACAATTTTTTTTAATGTTTCAGCACCTTGCTTATGACCTAATTTAACTGGTAACATTTTGCTTTTTGCCCATCTTCTATTACCATCCATAATGATTGCAATATGTTTAGGCATAACTTGATTTTCTTCCACCATCTTATATACTCATAATTTCCTTTTCTTTTTTTTCTAATAAACTATCAATTTCAGCTACATATTTATCTGTTAATTTTTGAACTTTATCTTCTAAATTTGCTTTTTCATCTTCTGTAATTTCTGATTTTTTAAGTGCATCTTTAATATTATCCATTCCATCTCTTCTTATAGAACGAACACTAACTCTAGCTTCTTCAGCAATTTTCTTAACATCTTTAACTAAATCTTTTCTTCTTTCTTCTGTTAATTCTGGGAAATTTAATCTTATAACTTTTCCATCATTATTTGGATTTAAACCAATGTCAGAAGCAAGAATTGCTTTTTCGATTGATTTTAATACACTAGCATCCCATGGTTGAATAACTATTGTTCTAGCTTCTGGAACTGAAATTCCTGCAACTTGATTTATTGGTGTTGGAACTCCATAATATTCAACACTCACTTTATTTAATATTGCAGGATTTGCTCTTCCTGCTCTAATTTCTGATAAATTTTCCTCAAATACACTTATTGTCTTTTGCATTCTTTCTTCAATTTCATTTAATTCCATTTTTCTATTTCCTTTCTATTTTACTATTGTTCCTACTTTTTCACCTTTTATAGCTCTAACTATATTTTCTGGATCACTTATAGCAAATACTAATAAAGGTATATTGTTATCTTTACATAGTGCTGTTGCTGTGGAATCCATAACTTTTAAATCTTGTGCTAAAACATCTTTATATGATATTTCATCATATTTAATAGCTGATGGATCTATTTTAGGATCTGCTGAATATACACCATCTATTGTTTTTGCAAGTAATATAACTTCTGTATCCATTTCTGCGGCTCTTAAAGCTGCTGCTGTATCTGTTGAAAAAAATGGATGACCTGTTCCACATGCGAATATTACTACTCTTCCTCTTTCTAAATGTTTTGTTGCTTTTCTTTTTATATAAGGTTCTGCGATTTCTCTCATTTCTATTGCAGTTTGTAATCTTGTGAATATTCCTCTAGCTTCTAGTGCATCTTGCAATGCTAAACCATTCATAGCAGTTGCAAGCATTCCCATATAATCTGCTGTTGCTCTATCGTTCATCTTTTTTCCATTTTTTAAACCTCTCCAGAAGTTTCCTCCTCCAACAACTATTGAAACTTGAACACCCATTTCTACGATTTCTTTTACTTTGTCACAAATTGAACCAACAACATCTGGATCAATTCCATGACCTTCTTTTCCTGATAAAGCTTCTCCACTAAGTTTTAATAACACTCTTTTATAGGCTAACATATTACTTATTATTCTCCTTTACTTTTTTACTTGAATCATTCTATCATAAAAATCTTTTTTTTACACTACTTTTTTATATATTTTTTTTATTTTTAAATCCCCTTGGTACATAAGATTATTATCTTGTTCTTATGAAAACTATAATTTAAAATCTATAATCATTTTTTCTTTAAATTCTTCTGGTAATAATCTTATATTTCTTATTTCATCTTTTTTTACAATTGTTGGAATATATTCTCCTCTATCAATATATTTAGGATCACCAGAAAATTCTGGACCACTTCCTGTTCCTAATTTTCCACTTTTATAAATACAATAATATAAATGTTCTTCATAATCATCATTTATTTTTCTTGAATATAGTTTTTGCTTAACATCCACTTCTATTCCAAATTCTTCTAAAACTTCTCTTTTTACTCCTTCTTCAAATGAATTATCATTATTTTCAACGCCACCACCTGGAAAAACATAATATTCACCATATGGTTGAGTACTTCCTTCTTTTTTCTTTACATTAATTCTATGCATTAATGCATATCCATTT
The DNA here is from genome assembly GCA_948517135.1 of uncultured Clostridia bacterium. Taxonomy (GTDB): domain Bacteria; phylum Bacillota; class Clostridia; order TANB77; family CAG-508; genus Scatovivens. Next base: position 9,534 of record CAORJJ010000074.1, read on the forward strand.
TCCATTTCTATTAAACCTGCTACTCTTATTCTCATATTTTTCTCCTTTATATATCAAAAAAGGATATATGATTTTGCATATATCCTACTTTTCTATTTTGTTATTGCTAATATTTTTAATTTTATAATTCCTGCAGGAGCTTGAACTTCAACTACATTATTTTTTCTTTTTCCTAATAAAGCCATTCCTATTGGTGATTCATTAGAAATTTTATTATTAACTACATCTACTTCAGTAGAACCAACGATTGTATATTCAACATCTTCATCAAATTCCATATCGTGTACTTTAACAATATTTCCTACTTGAACAACTTCTGTATCTATTTCTGATTCATCTATTATTCTAGCATATTTTACCTTTTCTTCAAGTTCTGCTATTTTTGCTTCATTAGTAGCTTGTGCATTTTTTGCTTCATCATATTCTGAATTTTCTGATAAATCTCCAAAACCTAAAGCAACTTTTATTCTATCTGCAATTTCATATCTAACCTCTGTTTTAAGTCTTTCTAATTCTCTTTCTAGATTATCATAACCTTCTTGTGTTAATAAAAATTCTTTCTCCCCCATATTCAAGACCTCCTAAATCGTTTGTTATTATATACCTACATATAATAAAGG
>CAORJJ010000075.1 GCA_948517135.1 uncultured Clostridia bacterium
AGCTTGTATTATGAATATATTTATAATTAGTAGTTCAATATTTTATAGAAAAAATAGTTTTTATATTAGTTTTTTATATTCATTAATTTTTATAATAGTATTAAATCCATACAATATTTTTAGTGTTGGAATGTGGCTATCATATTTAGGAACAATTGGAATTGTTCTTTTATATAAATTATTTTATAAGATTGTATATAAAAAATTAAAAAATAAATTTATTTCAAAAAGTTTTTCTTTAAGTTTGTCTGCACAAATTCTAATATTTCCAGTAATGATTTATGTCTTTAATAATTTTTCCTTAAATTTTTTTATAGCAAATATTATAGTATCATTTTTTATTAGTTACATACTTGTAGTGGGATATATTAGTATTTTTATTTCATTTATATTATTTCCTTTTGCGAAAATTCTTGTAAATATAGAGTGTTTAATGATATATATTGTTTTCAAAACAGCTGAAATTACTAGTTGCTTACCATTCTCGAAAATTTCTTTAGTAACTCCAAATATTATTCTAATTATTTTGTATTATATAATAATATTTTATTTTGTAATTTATTTTAAAAATAATAAATTTAAAATATTAAAAGCTATTATAAATTTTAAACTTATAATAGTAGTGAAAAAATTATTTATATTTATAACAATTATTATATTAATTAGTCAAATTAATATAGTAGATTTTAAATTAAAGATTTATTTTGTGGATGTTCAACAAGGAGATTGTACTTTAATAAGAACCCCATATGGAAAAAATATTATTATTGATGGAGGAGAGGGGAATTCAGAAAAATATGATTATGGAGAGAAAGTAGTTTATCCATATTTGTTAGATAGAAGAATAAAAAAGATAGATTATTTAGTAGCATCGCATGCAGACAGCGATCACATGGGTGGATTGATATATATTTTAGAAAATATGAAAGTTAATCATATTTTAATTGGGATACAACCTCAAAATTCAAAGCAATTAGAAAAGTTAATTTATATTGCCAATAAAAAGAATGTAAAAATAGTTACATTAAAACATGGTGATGAAATAAAAATAGATAAAGATGTTAAAATTCAAGTTTTATTTCCTGTTAAAAACAATTTGATATCAGAAAATAGTTTAAATAATAATTCATTAGTATTTAAACTGCAATACAATAAATTTTCAATGATGTTTACTGGAGATATTGAGAAAATTGCTGAAAATGAATTAGTTAATTTATATGAACATAATACAAGTGTTATAAAAACTACAATATTAAAAATTGCGCATCATGGTTCGAATTCTTCATCTAGTAAAGAGTTTTTAGAAATAGTATCTCCACAAATTGCAGTAATAGGAGTTGGAAAAGATAATAAATATGGTCACCCAAGTGAAGATGTATTATTAAGATTAAAAAATTATGGAACTAAGATTTATAGAACTGACGAATCTGGAGAAATTGAAATTGAAGTTAAGAAAAATGGAAAATATAAAGTGAAGTGCCATTTGTGTGAGTAGAAATATAAGTAAATAATTAAAATTATTCACATAAATTAGCATTTTTTGAATAAAAAACTATTTTAAAACCATACTAATTTTATGAAAAGAATTGTTTATTATAGTATTTTAATATTTATATTTTCTTGTTTAACAGGTTTTTTATATGCAAGAATTTGGAAATCAAATAACGAAGAAATTTCCAAAGAAACTAATATTATTAGTCAAAATTTAATTGCTGAAACTTCGTCTAATGAGGAAAAAGTAAGCTTTAACTCTAGTTTTGCTTTAAAAAAATATTATGATATATGCGGTCATGAAGAAATAAATTATGCAGAGTTACCAACTGAACTTGTGAATTCAACTAAAAAAGAAATAGAAGAATTATATTCAGAATGGGAAGTAGAGGAGTTTAGTAGTAATAGTATAATGTTATCTCAAGAGAATAATTCTATATGTAATGGACATTATGTATTAAAACTAGATGATGATACAGTAGATGTTTATCATATAAATTCAAATGGAGAAGAAGAGCTATATCAGGTTACAGGTATATATATGGATTATTTAACAAGTGAAGATATTGCTAATTTAAAAGATGGAATATATATATATGGCAAAGAGAATATAAGTTCTGTAATTGAAGATTTTGAATAAAATAATCCCCTCAAAATTTATTTTTTGAGGGGATATGTATTATAATTAAATACTAAATTTTAAATTATCATTTTCCATATAACCATGTATTGTTTGTGATGATGTAACTTCGCCTCTTAAAATCATTTCAGCGATTTCATCTTCAACTAATTTTTGAATAGATCTTCTTAGTGGTCTTGCTCCATATTTTAAATCAGTTCCTTTTGAAACTATATATTCTTTAGCTTCATTAGTTAACTCTAATTTGATTTCTTTTGTATCAAGAGCCTCTTGAGTTTTTGCAAGTAATAAGTCAACAATTTGAAGTAATTCTTCTTTTGTTAATGGTTTAAATGCAATTGTTTCATCAACTCTATTTAAGAATTCAGGTCTAAATAAATCTTTAAGAGCAGATAACATCTTATTGCTATTTTCTTGAGCTTGATTTCCAAAACCAATTGAATTTGTGTTTAAGTTTGAACCAGCATTAGATGTCATTATTATAATTGTATTTTCAAAATTAACTGTATTACCTTGACTATCTGTAAGTTTTCCATCATCTAAAACTTGAAGTAATACATTAAATACATCTGCATGTGCTTTTTCGATTTCATCAAGTAAAATTATTGAATATGGTTTTCTTTTAACTTTTTCTGTTAATTGACCTGCATCATCATAACCAACATATCCAGGAGGTGAGCCAATTAATTTTGAAGTTGAATGACTTTCCATATATTCAGACATATCAATTCTAATAATATTATCTTCACTACCAAACATTTCATAAGCTAATGCTTTTGCAAGTTCTGTTTTACCAACACCAGTAGGTCCAACAAATATAAATGAAGGTGGTCTTTTAGAACTTTGAAGCCCTGCTCTGTTTCTTCTAATTGCTTTTGCAACAGCTGTTACAGCATCATCTTGTGAAATAACATGTTTGTGAAGATTTTTCTCTAAATTTAATAATTTTTCTGTTTCAGCTTCTGTTATTTTTGTAACAGGAATTTTTGTCCAACGTTCAATAACTTCAGCAACATCTTGAACAGTAAGTATAGAAGGCTTTAAATCTTTTTCAATAGCATTCATACGTTCTGTAAGGTTGCATTCTTTAGTTTTTAAATCAGCAGCTTTTTGATATTCTTCAATAGAATCAGAAGAAACAGCTTCTTCTTTTTCTTCTGCTACTTTCTTTAATTCATTTTTTATAACTTCAAGCTCAAATAGAGCTTTGTTTTTCAAATTTATTTTTGAACAAGATTCATCTATTAAATCTATTGCTTTATCTGGTAAGAATCTATCATGAATATATTTTTCAGACATTTTTACTGTTTTTTCAATTATATCTGGAGTAATAGTAACTTTGTGAAATTCTTCATAATATTTTTTTATACCTTTAATAATTTCTATTGTTTCATCAACAGTAGGTTCTTCAACAAGAACAGGTTGGAATCTTCTTTCAAGTGCAGAATCTTTTTCAATATATTTCCTATATTCTTTTAAAGTTGTGGTTCCTATTAATTGTATTTCTCCACTAGATAAAGATGGTTTTAAAATATTTGCAGCATTCATAGAATGTTCTGCATCTCCAGCTCCAATTATATTATGTATTTCATCAATTACTAAGATAATATTACCATAAGTTTTGCATTCATCTACAAGAGCTTTCATTCTAGCTTCAAATTGACCTCTAAATTGTGTACCAGCTATAATTGCGGTCATATCTAAAAGATAAACTTCTTTGTTTAATAATTTTGCAGGAACTTCTTGATTAGCAATTTTTATTGCTAATCCTTGTGCAATTGCTGTTTTTCCAACCCCAGGTTCACCAATTAAGCAAGGATTGTTTTTTGAACGTCTATTTAATATTTGAATCATTCTTTCAATTTCACGTTCTCTACCAACAACTAAATCTAATTGATTATTTTTTGCTTTTTCAGTAAGATTTGTACCATAATTATCTAAAAATTTCTTTTTATTATTTTTTGTTTTCTTTTGAACTTTTACAGTTTTTCCATTTGAAGAATTATTTTGTTCTTCACTATTTGCTTGAGTAGATTCTTCTTTATTATTTAGATTTGCTTTAAAGATTCCAAAGAAATTTTTTTCTGGTGAAGATTCATCATCAGAATCAAGATTTTCTAAATCTTCAGAACTTATACCTAATGCTTCTAAATTCATATTTTCTGAAAAATCTTTTAATATATTTTCAAATTGATTAGACATATCTTCTAATTCATCATTTGAAATATTGGCATTTTTTGCTAAAACTTCAAGTGGATTAATTCCTCTTTCTTTAGCACAATTATAGCAAAGACCTTCAACTGTTTTCTTACCATTTTCAAATTTGTTTAAAAATACAACAGCTGTATTTTTATTACATACCGAACATATCATCTATAAAATATCTCCTTAGTTTTTATTTACTTTTGTATAGACATTATAATACAATATTTTTGAAATATAGTCAATGGAATTTATTGAAAAAACAAAATATATAGGGAAAAAATTGGCAATTCGAACGATAGAGTGCTATATGTTTTTTTATAAAAAATAAACAGATTTGATTAGATAAAAAAGAATTGATATTTTTTAATTTAAGTGCTATAATAAAATCAATTTTAATAAAAGGAGAACACAAGTGAAAAGAGCTATAAGAAGATTTGTAGGGTCTTTAACAGGGCCTAAAAGATACATGTTTCTAATAGGATTAGTACTAGTATGTATTGTTGCATTATGTATAGGAATATATATTCAGTTTTTCTACGTATATTCAGATACAGATCCATTTATGATAGGAATAAATATTGGAGCTAAAAAAACTGAAGAAGAAATTGCAATTTTAAAAGCTGATTTTAATAGTTTGTTTAATAATTCTATTTCTATTCAAACTACAAATCCTATTAATGTAGATAGAATTGATTTTAATAATAAAAATTATGTTATTACAGGATATAATTTAGTAAATGAAGATGAGAACTTTTATAGTGTTAATGCGCAAATTCCAAGTATAAATATAAATACAAGTAAGGCAAAAGAAATTAATGCTAAAATAAAGTCAGAATTTTATGATACAGCAAACAATATAATGAGAAAAAAAGAAGGTCATACTATTTATACAGTATCATATGTAGCTTATATAAATGAAGATGTTTTATCTTTAGTAATAAAGGCATCATTAAAAGAGCAAGATAAGGCAGAAAAAGTTTCTGTAAAAACTTATAATTATAGTATAACGGATGAAAAATTATATACATTGGAAGACTTCATAAAATATAAAGAAACAACAAAAGAAGATGTTCAAACAGTAATAGATAAAGATGTAAAAACAGCTTATAATAATGCAAAAATAATTGCCGAAACATATGGGAATTTGTATGAAAGAGATTTATCTAGCAATATGTATAAAGTTGAAAATACAGATACATTTTTCTTAACTCAAGATGGATATGTATATATAATTTATGCATATGGAAATAAAGATTATACTAATGAAATGGATTTAATAATTTTCTAATGGGGGGAGTTTAATTGAAAAAAACAATTTTAGTAATAATAATTTTTCTACTGATGATAAATTCTTTTGCTATAACAACTTTTGCAACAGAGGGAGAACCAATTCAAGAAACGCCAGAACAAAATAATGGAACAGAAGAATTAAATAATGATATGCAGTTAATAGAAAAAAGTGACATAATAACAGATACTTATGGAAGAATAATAGAAGCGAGATCACCAAGAGAAATTCAATCAGGAACTGTTAAAGATAGAGTTCAAGATGTAAAAGTTGAAATAATTGAAGGTGAATATATAGGTGAAGAATTTGACACTACGTTTACACTTTCATATGATATTGAAGGAAAAATACAAGCATATGAATTAGATGTTGGTGATAAAGTACTTGTACAATTATCAGAAGATTTAGAAGGTCATGTTACTGCGACAGTACAAGATGTTGTTAGATCAGGATATATAATAGGAATGTTTATACTATTTTTACTAAGTATAGTTTTAGTTGGTGGTAAAAAAGGTGTAAAAGCAATTTTAGGTTTATTATATACAATAATTTTAATATATCTTATTATGATAAAAGGTATATTTAAAGGAGATAATGCAATTATTTCATCTGTTGGAACATCAATGCTTGTAATTCTTGGAACATTTATAATAATAGGTGGATTTAATAAAAAGATTACAACTGCTGCAATAGGAACTTTAGGAGGAGTTATTTCAGCTGGACTTATGGCATTAATATTTAATCACTTAGCAAAAATGTCAGGTGCATGTGAAGATGCAATTCAATTAAGTGTAAGTATGTCTACAATAAACTTTGACTTTAGAGATTTGTTATTTGCAGGAATAATTGTTTCAGCATTAGGTGCTTGTATGGATGTTGGTATGTCTATTGCATCAAGTTTAGATGAAATAAAAATGAAAAATCCAGACATAACTTGGAAAGAACTATTAAAAAGTGGAATGAATATAGGAAGAGATGTTATAGGAACAATGACAAATACTTTAATATTAGCATATGTTGGTGGATCATTAACATTAATATTGTTATTTATGGCTTGTAATATGAGTATTATAGATATATTAAATAAAGAAACAATTGCAGAACAAATAATTTCAGCCATAGCTGGAAGTATGGGAGTCATTTATACAGTTCCAATTACTTCATTTATATATTCAGTTTTAAATAAAGATAAAGTAATATATAAGAAGAATTCTGAGAATAGAATTGATGGAAAAAGAAGTTTAAAAATTTAGATAAAGAAAATGGAAATTTAATATTTCCATTTTTTTTTATATTTTACAAAATCAAAATGAAAAAACTTGTGAATATTGATTCTACTCACTTTTAAGCTTTTTGAAAAAGTAACAAAAATGATAAAAACCTCAATTAATTAATTACGTAATATAATGTATAAAAATGAAAAAATATTGTTATACCCAAAATAATATAAACGTAGTATATTGAAAATAGTTTGATGAAAAATTTAGGCTAAAGGGAGTGATTAATTATGAAAAAGAAGCTAATGATTTTTTCAGTAATAATAACATTGTTAATTACTGGAATGTTGATATTTTGTAGTGAAAATATTGCAACTACTATAATTAGTAATTCTGAAAAAAAATTTAAAAAAGGAACAATTGAAACAAATTTTTCTACAGATAATGAAGAGCCATTAGAAAATGCAATTTCAGAAGATAATACTATGAAAATAGAAGTTACAAAATATTTAGAACTTTCTACTAGTGAAGAATATTTTGATGACTATTTTTCGTATACTCAAAATGAAGATTGCTACTTAATATTAAAACAAAATGGTAAACAAGTATGGCAAGAACCTCTGAGAATAAGGAAAGAAAATGGAAAGTTGGTTAAAGAATATAATTTTGATTTTAAAAGTTGGCCAATTAAGGATTCTAATGGAACTCCATATATTTATCAAGTAGATGAGAAAATTGGTACAAAATATAGTAGTTATATGCCTGATAGATATGTATATGGAATGTATTGCAGTGCTATTGAAAGTCATAATACAACAAATGGTATAAAATTTTCTGTAAGAAATTATGCTTATAGACGATATCAAGGTATGGATCCAGGGCCAGTTCAAAAACAAGTATATGTTGAGAAAAGATGGGAAGGAGAAATTACACCAGATACAAGACCTGATAGGGTTGAAGTCGATATAAAAAATACAGCTTTTTTGTCTGGTCAGGTACTTAAATTTTCTGGTAGTAGTGATAAAACATCGCTTTTTGCATATCCATCTTATGCAACTGCTTATGAATATATGTTTATTAAAGGTGAATGGATTGTTGAAGAAAAAGATGTACCTGGATATGAAATGTCATATGAAATTAAACAAATAGGAAATAGTGAGTATAAGTTTTTTATTACTAATACATTTACAAATAAAAGAGATATTAATGTTACTAAAGTATGGAATGATGAGGGAAATGCTGGAAAAAGACCAACCACTATACATGTAGATTTGTTAAGAGATGGAGAAATAATAGATTCCAAAGATATAAATTATTATATGAATTGGAAATATACTTTTGAAGATTTACCATTTATGGAAGATGGTACAGTTGGTAGTGATTATGAGTATGGACATATATTTAATTATACTTTACAAGAAAGACCTGTACCAGGTTATATTACTGAATATGATAATGAGAATTTTATTATTACTAATACATATAAGGAAGGTTATAAAATTGAAGGCAAAAAAACTTGGGAAGATTCAGGTTATCAATCACAAAGACCATCTGAAATTACAGTACATCTTTATAAAGATGGAGAAGAAATTGCTCAAACAACAACAGATTCATCTAAACAGTGGAAATATTCTTTCACAGATTTAGTATATGGAGACGAAGAGACAGGACAACCATATAAATATACTATAAAAGAAGATCCAATAGAAGGATATTTTCCAGTATATAATGGCTATAATATTACAAATAAAATAAATAAAAAGAATATAACTTCTTTTAAAACTTGGAAAGATACAGGTCATTCGGAAGAAAGACCTGAAAAAATAGTAATAGAACTTTTAAGAGATGGTGAAAAAATTGATGAAATTGAAACATCATCTGCTAAGAGCTGGAAAGCTTCTTTTAATAATCTACCAATAGGAGAAGATGGTTTTACTAATTCAGGTAAAGAGATTGGTTATGAGTTTAAATATACAGTTAGAGAAAAGCCAGTAGAAGGATATATAACTAAATATACAGGTTATAATATTACAAATGAGTATAATAGAAAAGATATATCAGGAATTAAGATATGGAATGATGCTGGTTATGAAGAAGAAAGACCAGCAGAAATAGTAATAGAACTTTTAAGAGATGGAGAAAAAGTTGATGAAACAGCAACTAATGCTGAAAAAGAATGGAGATATACATTTTCAAATGTACCAATAAAAGAAAATGGATTAATAGGTAGTGATAAAGAAATTGATTATGAGTTCGAATATACAGTTAGAGAAAAAACGTTAGATAGATATGTAGCTACTTATAATGGTTATGAAATAACAAATACACATGAAGTAGAAAAAGTCTCTATTGAAGGAAATAAAACATGGAATGACAATAATAACCAAGATGGAGTAAGACCAAACACAATCACAATAAATTTACTTGCAAATGGAGAAAAAGTAGATAGTAAACAAGTAACAGAAAACGAAGAATGGAAATGGAACTTTGAAAACTTAGACAAATATAAAAATGGAACAGAAATTGTATACACAATAACAGAAGATGAAGTAGAAGGATACACAGCTCAAGTAAATGGTTATAACGTAACAAATACACATACACCAGGAGAAACAGTAAAAACAGTACAAAAAATATGGGAAGATAATAACAACCAAGATGGAATAAGACCAGAAAGTATAGAAGTACAACTATTATCAAATGGAGAAGTATGTGGAGATAAAGTAACATTAAGTGAAGAAAACGAATGGGAATATACATGGGAAAGATTGCCTGAGAAAAAAGATGGAGTAAAAATCGAGTATACACTAGAAGAAATAGGCGAAGTCCCAGGTTATGAAGTATCTTATGATAATGAGTCATTTATAATAACAAATACACATAATCCAGAAAAGATAGAAGTAAGTGGAACAAAAACATGGGAAGACAATAATAATCAAGATGGAGTAAGACCAAACACAATCACAATAAATTTACTTGCAAATGGAGAAAAAGTAG
>CAORJJ010000076.1 GCA_948517135.1 uncultured Clostridia bacterium
AAGATATTCTTCAAAAAGAAGAGGTAAAAGAAATACAAATAAGAGAATTTGATTTTGAAAAAGAAAATGATTTTGATAAATATGAAAAACAATTCAATTGGAAATATAACAATGAAATTGCTACACAAATTCCTATAAAAAGTACTGTAAGTAAAATTAAGGAAATGCAAAAAGAAGGAATTGATTTTGAATTATTAAATTCAAAGGAAATTGGTATTGCAAATATAACTCCAAATTTTATGGAAAAAGAAGAAGTAGTAACCGCAAGTAAAAAAGGTACTATAATGCATTTATTTTTACAAAAAATCAATTTTAAAGAAGATTATAGTGTGGAAATATTGGAAAATCTAAAAGAGAAATTAGTATATCAAAAAATAATATCAGAAGAGGAAGCAAAATTTATAAATATTTCTAAAATAGAAAAATTTTTAAAATCAAAAATTGCTCAAGAAATAAAGCAATGTGATAAAATAGAAAAAGAAAAAGCGTTTTGTACTAAAATAAAAGCAAAAGAAATTTTTGAAGAAGCAGAAGAGGAAGAAATTTTAGTTCAGGGAATTATAGATTTATATGCAATAGATAAAAAAGATAATATCATTTTAGTAGACTATAAAACAGACTTTGTAGAAAATGAGCAAGATTTAATGATAAAATATAAAAATCAACTAAGAATTTATAAAAAAGCATTAGAAAATGCACTTGATTTAAAAGTAACAAAAACTTGTATATATTCACTATACTTAAATAAAGAAATATATATATAGTTTTAAATTATGTAAATTATTTACAAAATTTGTTAAATGTTGTATAATTAAGAAGGTAATATTATATTTATAAGTGAGGAAAATATTATGTCTAGAATGAAAACTTTTCTATTATATTTTTTAGGAATAGTAGGATTTTTTATCTTATCACTAATTCTAGAAGATGCATTAATAGGAAATATGTATAAAAAAATGGATGGAAATATACAGGATAATGCTTATGCAATTGTTGTAGAAGGGGTTTCAGGAAGAGCAACAAATGTTAATGGATATATGAAGTTTAGATTATCCAATACTTCATCTGCAAAACAAAATAATTATTATGCAAAAATAGATTTATATAGTAAACAAGGTTTACTTGCTGTTACTAAATATGTAGATATAGGAGAAATCGAACCAGGTGCATACAAGGATTATAATGTTAAGTTTAAAGGTACAGAATTAAAATCATATGATATTTCTGTAATATCAAGTAGTGAACTTCCAGATAAAACTAATATAATAGATATTTTTGGTTGGGAAATTGATTTAAGTGATGTATTTGGAATGGATTTAACAAATGCTACAATTTTTGGAGTAAAACTAACAGATTTATTTAGCTGGAATGGAATCAAAAATACAGCAGTTAATGGTTGGAGATTATTCTGGGGATTCGCAAGTAATATTCCTTGGTGGGGATATGCAATAGGTGCAGGAATTATACTTTGGACAATGCCTTCAAAATTCTTATTTGGAATCTTTCCATTCTAATATTTAAAGGAGAATACAGAAGATATGAGTAACAAAAATAATAAAAAAGCAAGTGATTATTTAGAATTTTATATGGGGATAGTATTAATAGTATCTGGAATATTTTTCCTATTAAGTAAAGCAGTAGTTCATTCAGGTTTTGGAGCATGGAGTATTGCAGGAATGAATGTTTCAAGTGGTTTAGTAATAATTCCTCTTATGATAGGAATTATATGGCTTGTAAATAATCCTAAATCTATTATCGCAAGATTAATTACAATAGCTGGTTCTATATTTATAATTGCTTCAATAATAATGAATATAAGAATTACATTTACAACCACATCAATGTTTGACTATTTAGTAATGATGTTACTTATAGCAGGTGGTATAGGTTTAGTTTTAAAATCAATATTTATGGCAAGAAAATAAGTAAATTTTAAAGACTCTTTATTGAAAAATAGAGAGTCTTTTTTGTCGATAAAAGTATTTTTTTCTTGCTTAAAAAAAGTAATTAATATATAATTATTTAGGAATAATAGTTATCAAAGAAATTAAAATATAATATAAATTTTATATTATGAATAGGAGAAAGTGTATGGTAGATAAATCAAATTTACAAGAAAAAGCTAGAAAAATTAGAAAAAATATAGTAGAGATGGTATATCAGGCATCTTCAGGACATCCAGGAGGTTCATTATCAGTAGCAGATATACTAACTGCATTATATTTTTCTGAATTAAGAATTAGTGATATTAAAGATGAAAATAGAGATAGATTTGTTTTATCAAAAGGTCACTGTTCACCAGCATTATATGCCACACTTAGTGCAAGAGGTTTTATAGCAGAAGAAGATTTAAAAACATTTAGAAAAACAACAAGTTATTTACAAGGACATCCAGATATGAAAAAGATTCCTGGTGTAGATATGACATCAGGTTCATTAGGGCAAGGATTATCAGTTGCAAATGGAATGGCTTTAGCTGGAAAGTTAGATAAAAAAGATTATAGAGTATATTGTGTATTAGGTGATGGAGAAATAGAAGAAGGGCAAGTTTGGGAAGCAGCAATGACATCTAGCCATTACAAGTTAGATAATTTATGTGTAATAGTAGACAACAATAATTTACAGATAGATGGAAAAATATCAGATGTAATGAACCCATATCCAATAGATAACAAATTTGAAAGTTTTGGATTTAAAACATTAGTAATAGATGGACATAATTTTGATGAAATATTAAATGCTTTTGAAATTGCAAAACAAACAAAAAATATGCCAACAGCAATTATAGCAAAAACAATAAAAGGAAAAGGTATTTCTTACATGGAAAACCAATCAGGATGGCATGGAAAAGCTCCAAATGAAGAAGAATATAAAATGGCAATAGAGGAGTTGGCAAATGAATAAAGTATTTGTGTTATAAGAAATACAATTAAAGAAACTTTTGAAAAAAATAAAGTTATAATTCTATAAGAGTGGAGGAAATTATGGATTTTGATAATAAAAAAGCTACAAGACAAAGTTATGGAGAAGCTTTGCTTGAACTTGGAAGGAAAAATGAAAAAGTAGTTGTGTTAGATGCAGATTTAGCTGGTGCAACTAAAACAAATATTTTTGCAAAAGAAATACCAGAAAGATTTTTTGATATGGGAATTGCAGAACAAGATATGATATCAACAGCTGCTGGATTTGCAACTTGTGGAAAAATTCCATTTGCAAGCACATTTGCAGTATTTGCAACTGGAAGAGTATATGATCAAATAAGAAATAGCATATGCTATCCAAATTTGAATGTAAAAATATGTGCTACACACTGTGGTATTACTGTAGGAGAAGATGGAGCAACACATCAAATGCTAGAAGATATTAATTTGATGAGAGGTCTTCCAAATATGACAGTAATTTCTCCAGCAGATGATATTGAAGCAAAGTGGGCTGTAAATGAAGCTTCAAAAATAAATGGACCAGTATATATAAGATTTGGAAGATCAGCTACTCCAATAATTTATGAAGAAAACTATAATTTTGAATTTGGAAATGCAATACAATTTGGTGATGGTACAGATGCAACAATATTTGCTACAGGAATTATGGTTGCTGAAAGTCTAAAAGCAAAAGAAGTACTAGGAAAAGAAGGAATTCACATAAGAGTTGTTGATATCCATACAATAAAACCAATTGATAAAGATATAATTATAAAATGTGCAAAGGAAACAAAAAAGCTTATTTCAGTAGAAGAACATAGTATAATTGGTGGATTGGGAACAGCTATTTCAGAAGTTTTAGTGGAAAACTGCCCAGCAAAATTAACTCGTATGGGAATTAAAGATTGTTTTGGTAAATCTGGTAAGGCATCAGAGTTGTTAGAGTATTTTGGATTGACAAGTAAAGAGATAATAAATGAAGTGAAGAAATAAGAGTTTTAATTGAGGTAATATAGATGAGTGAAGAAAATGAACCAATAAGTCAAAATGAAGAAAAGAATGAAATGAAAGAAAGAGAATCAAATTCTTTAAAGAAGGATGTAGCACAGAAAGTTGCCAAAGAGGGAGCTAAAAAAATAGCAGGAAAAGCATCATTAATGGGACCACTAGCTCATGTTATAGCTGTTGCGGCACCAATATTAGTAATTGTAATAATATTAGGAGGAATAATATTATTCTTTTTAACAATGCCTGGAATGGTAATGGAACAGTTGAAAGCGATCTTAAGAGAACTAGGAGATTATGTTGCAGCCTTTTTTGGGGCAGATACAACAGAAATGATACAAGATACAGATATTTATAAAACATTAGATTATCTGGAAGAAATGGGATATGATTTAAAAGGCTATGGATTTTTAACAGATTATGTAACAGATATTGGAGCTGTTGATAATGATGAATATAATACAGATAATGGAGCTCATTTAGATGATAAAATGGGAGTAATAAGAGATGATAATGAGAAAATAATATATGCCAAAAGCGATTTTATGTTTGCATATATAGCATCAGATAATTATGTTTATACATTAAAAAATGATAATATAGCAACTCAACAAGAAGCAAAAAATTGGTTTGAAAAAGTAGGAACAGCAATATTAACAGCATGGTATAGAATAAGAAATGCTGTTTTTGGCCCAGTATTTGATGTGTTAGGAATAACAAATGCAGTTGGAGAAAAGTGGGGAAAAGGATTAATAGCATTATATTATGAGGAAACACCAAAAAATATAGGAGAAAGAGGAACATTTGTAAATCAAGGTTCATTATGGAATTGGGATAATATAAAAATTAATACTAAAAACAAGACATTATCAATTCAAAGAAATGAGTTTTTAAATACTAATAATGCAATAGAGTTTAAGTTAGATGGTTGGAGTGGAAGATATGGAATGCCATTAGAATTTTTGCTTTCAGTTCATGTAGCGACAATGATGCCAGACTTATCATTTGATATGATAGGAAATTTTCCAACAACAGTAAATGTATATTTACATGAAACATCTGGAGAGGCAACAGCAGGATATCAAAAAAGTGATAATACATATGTAGATTATGAAACACTTCAAACTGAATTAAGTGGATTAAAAGGGAAAAATTGGTTCTCAGCAGCTATAAATTGGTTTGATAATTGGTTTGTAAATTCAGGAGAGATTCAGGCTGCAAAAGATTTAGGAATAGATGTAGGGACAGGAAGTGGAAGCTGTACATGTACTTTTTCAGAAGACAAAGCGTCAATTGATGGATTTAAAATAGAAGAATCAAGTGGAAAATGGATATTTGCAGAGGAATGTAAAAATGAAGAAGGAACAGTAGTACATAAAAAAGGAGATGAATATACTGATGAAGTTATAGAAGTATCAATAGTTTCTCAGGCATGTGATTACTGTAAACACAAATTAAAAGCGATGACAGATAATTTGGCTGATCAGAATGATTATAATTTTAAAGCATATACACCATATATTGCAAATGTAAAAAATCATTGGTATAGAGATGTGTATTTTGTAGACAAAGTAGATGGTGATGCTAATCCGCCAGCAGGTTTTATAGAAAATGATTATGAATATGAATCAGTAATGAAAGAACGTTGGACATTATATGAAACAGATAGTAATGGAGATTTTATTTTATATAAAATAAATGAAGATGGAAGTTATGGAGAAAAATATGATGGTACATTAGAAAAAGCACAAGGAGAAAATATATCAGTAGCCAAAAAGCCAGTAATGATAAAAGCAGATCAAACAACATATGAAGACTTAGGTTGGAAAGATAATGGTGCTGGAAAATGGACTGCATATGATAGAGAAGATACAGAAAGTGGATATGAAAGACTATTTGATGATGATCAAATAGCAGAAAAGATAGAGAATATAAGTGATGAAACAAAGAAACAAGCATATAAAGAAGGTTTAGAGAAATTATATGTTAATATGAATTTAACAGAAAATGTAGTACAAACAGGAGATGGACTAAGAACAGCAACAAATTCAACTATCAAGAAAATATTTTTACAAAATAAATATTTTAAATATGATGGAACACCAGAAAAAGCAGAAATAATAACAGAATTTAGAAATAAGTTAGGAGATGGAGAAAAGAATAAATATGGAGCTTTAACTAAAGATGAATTAAAGAAAGAAGTAACAGTAGATGGAAAAACATATAAAGCATCAGATTTTGCATCAAAGGTAGCATTAAATCAAGATTCATTAAATGCATTTAATATGTTAGAAAATACACATACATTAGATGCAGATTACATATATAGAGATTTTAAAGAATTAATAGTAGAATTAGGATATTTTAGAAAAGAAGAGCTAACAGACGAAACACCAAGATTATTACAATGGTTAGTACCAGATATAGGATCTGGAGGATATCCAAATAGAACAATAGATAAAAATGAAAATGAATTTGGAACAATGGTACATTCAAAAGGGGATATTGAGGCAAATAGAAAAAATACATTACAAAATATAATAGCAGCAGCTATTGAAGAATCTAATGATGGAGAACCAGATGATGATAAAAAAGATAAAAATAATACTACACAGTCTGCTAATTTAGGAAATGATTTAGTAGAAAAAGGTAAATTGGATATTGCTTTATCTGAAGTAAATGATGAATTGTTAGATAATCAATATGTTTCTTTAGGAACGGCTCCAGATTCTACTTCTGGATCATCTGGTTCTAATACTTCAACTCAAACTAGTTCTGGCTCAAGTTCACTATTATCATTAGATGAATGGTGGGAAGAAACTCAAAAAATGTGTGATACATTTAAAAGTGAATCATGGACATATGCTTTAGATCATTCTTGTGCTACTTTTGAAATTGCACAATCATCAAAACATACAACAGACTGTTCTTTATTTGCTTCTTGGATGTTGCAAAAAGTAGGAGCATTACAAGAAAATCATACATTTGCATCAGGTTTAGGAGAATCAGGTACTTTGGATAAGTCAAATGCTTGTGCACAAGATTTATTAGATGCTGGTGCGGAAGTTATAGTTCCACCAAGTGGTACAAAATTTTCAACAGCAGCACAAAGTGGACAATTAGAACCAGGTGATGTGTTATTCTATAAAGGACATGTTAGTACTTATTGTGGAGAAGATTACGAAACTGGTGGAGTAACTCATTGTTGGGATGCAGGATGTACTGATTATATTCAAGCTGGTGGTCCAGTAGATAAAAGTGGAGAGAACAGAAATATAGAATTGATTGTTAGATTGCCGTTGGGAAATAAGAAATCAGAAGGTTCAACTTATGAAGGATATCAAGGAAATGAAGCAGTAGTATCACCAGTAACAGGAATATTATTGGATTATGGAACATATGATGATGATGATAAAAGTTCAATAACAGGAGAAAAATATAGACAAAATGTAGATTTAAAATATATTAAACAAACAGAAGAAAATACTCAACCAGATCCAAATGGTGGAAATAATGATCCACAAGTAAATCCAAGTTATGATCCAGAAAAACCAGATAAGGTAGGATATGCAAAGATACTAGTATTAGATGGAGAAAATTATAAAAAATTAGAAGCGAAAGCAACAAATCCATGGCAAAATGATAGTTTAGTAAATATGAAATCTAAAACAGATGAGGAAGGAAATAAAGTATCAATAGTAAATTATAAAGAATCAGAAGGAGAATGGATATTAGATAAAGAAAGTAGATTAGCAGATAAAGACGACAATAAAGATACAGAAGATCCATGGAGCGAGATAGCCAAAACAGTATATGGATATAAAGAATTTGCTGAAAGTTATGAAATGGCAGGAATATCTGGATATATAGTTTATATAGATGGATTCAAATGTGAGAAACCAGATGATAATTTTACAGAAGAGCAATTAGAAACTGAAATTCCTAATAAAGATAAACAATCAGAACAAGAAATAACATTAGAAAGTTTCAAAAAAGTAAAACCATCTGATTTACAAGGAACAGACTTACCAGAGGATGATAAAATAATGCCAACATTATATGAAAAAGATGAAACATATAAAATGGCAAGTAAAAAAGCGACAGAAAAGACACAAGCAGAAGCTGAAGTAAAAACTCAGGCATCATCAACACTATATTTAGAATCAGAAAATTTAATATTTATTAAAGAAGGAACTATACTTGGAAGAACAATAACAGATTATGAATTAATAACAGAATATAGAAATGATGACTATACTAAATATAGAAAAGATAGTTCAAATAATAATAATAATAATAATAATAATCCAACACAAACAACAACTCCAACTACTACAAATAATAATTCAAAAGAAAAAGAGAATGAAGATTCAGTAATAGGAAATTATTTAAGAATAATATTAAGAGATACAGATGATACAGTAGTTGAAAACGTAGAAGATTACATGAAACTTGATGATGAAGGTGATGTATCTGAAAAAACAGAAGTAGATTGGGAATTTTATTATTGGTTACCATATGAATCAGGAGGAATTGGAGAAATAACTGCAGGAACTCGTACAGGTGCAGCAGCATGTGGAACAGTTTCAGGTCCTGACGAAATTGCAGTTGGGTTTGCACAATGGACTTGCATTAGAGGTTCATCATGGAATAATATAACTACATTATGCAAATGGCTTTCAGAAGAAGATTCAAATTTATGTGGAAGTTTATCAACATTCTCATCTTGGTCTAATGCTCAATGCTGTGATAACTTATCTACTTTACAAACTGCATGGTGGGGTGTTTTTGATAAGGAACCAGAAAAATTTATGGAATTACAAATGAAATATTTTTACGAAGTACAATTTAAAGGTTGGCTAAAAGAAGACGGTACAGAATGGCTTGAAAACAAGGCTCTAGTAACCCAAGGAACATATGCATCACTAAAGAATTGGGGACCAAATCTTGGCTGGAAAAGTGTTATAAATGAATCAATGTCAGATGAAGAAATATGCAAAGTATTACTAACAAAAGCATGTGGAATTGGTTCTACATGTGGGTCTTTAGCTCCTAGATGGAATTCTCAATATGTTCTTGCAATGGATATATTAACTGGTGAATTTACAGAAGTAGAAGAATGGATTAAGACTAAGCAACCCGCAAAATATGGTGAAGGAAATAATCAAGGTGTATTGGGATATATAAATAATTGCTATTACAAAGTTGCATTCAATTTTATGAATCAAGTTTTAGGGTTAATATAAGGAGAAATTATTAATATGAGTATAAAAAGGTATAATAAAAATTTAATAAAAATAGTATTTGGAATATTTTTGGTAATTCTAATTATTTTAATTGTATTATATTTTTCTAATCCAATAGTAATAGCGCGAATGAAAATAAAATCAATGAATAGTTCAAAATTTAAAGGTGATATTAAAATTCCAGAGTATATAAATTTTGTTATTGAATCAAGTCAAAATGGAATATTACCAGAAAGTATTATTA
>CAORJJ010000077.1 GCA_948517135.1 uncultured Clostridia bacterium
CAGATTTATAACAGAAAAAGATTATGATAAATATTATAAAGATATATCTATGGCTTTTAATATTTTTGTAGATAGAATTGATAATGATAATATTGGAGGATGTGTTGTTATAGATGTTCAAAATAAAGTTTCTATTGACAATACATTAAAAACTAATATAGCAGAAAAAGTAAAACAGATTAGTTTTTAAAGTTACGAAAGATAGAGGTGGAAAAATTGCAAAAAAAATTTATAATTTCAGTAAATGGACCAGTTGTTGAATCAAGAGGAGATGGTGACTTTGCAATGCATGATATGGTTTATGTTGGAGAACATAAAATAATAGGAGAAGTTATAAAATTAGATAAAGAAATTGCTACTATTCAGGTTTATGAAGAAACCAGTGGTTTAAGAATAGGAGAAGAAGTTATAGGAACTGAAGCACCATTATCAATTACTTTAGGACCAGGTATTATTGGAAATGTTTTTGATGGTATAGAAAGACCATTAAAGGCTTTACAAGAAGCATCTGGGAATTTTTTGGAAAAAGGAAATAATATTGATGCAATAGATAGAAATAGTGTATGGCATTTTATACCTAAAATTGATGTTGGAAGTAAAGTAAATTTGAATACAATTTTAGGTGAAGTTAAAGAGACAGAAGTTATAAATAATAGAATAATGAATCCATTTAATATTAATGGTGAAGTAACTTATATAGCTGATGAAGGTGATTATAAAGCAGAAGATATAATTGCTAAAGTAAAGTGTGATTCTAAAGAATATGAAATTACAATGATTCAGAAATGGCCTGTTAGAATTCAAAGGCCTTATAAAGAGAGGTTAACAGCCAATATACCTTTAATTACTGGGCAAAGAGTTATAGATACGTTATTTCCAATAGCTAAAGGTGGAACAGCAATGATACCAGGAGGTTTCGGAACTGGAAAAACTATGCTTCAACATCAGATTGCTAAATGGTCTGACAGTGATATTATTGTATATATAGGTTGTGGAGAAAGAGGAAACGAAATGACTGAAGTTTTGGAAGATTTTCCAAAACTAATAGATCCTAAAACTAATAGACCATTAATGGAAAGAACAATTTTAATTGCAAATACTTCAAATATGCCAGTTGCAGCAAGAGAAACATCAATTTATACAGGAATAACAATTGCAGAATATTATAGAGATATGGGATATAATGTAGCAATTATGGCTGATTCAACTTCAAGATGGGCTGAAGCACTAAGAGAAATTTCAGGACGTCTAGAAGAAATGCCTGCTGAAGAAGGATATCCTTCATATTTGCCTTCAAGACTATCACAAGTTTATGGTAGAGCAGGTCTTGTAAAAGGATTTAATGATGCAATAGGATCTGTATCTATGATTGGTGCAGTATCTCCACAAGGATCAGATTTTTCAGAACCAGTAACACAAAATACTAAAAGATTTGTTCACGTATTTTGGGGACTAGATAAAGAACTTGCATATTCAAGACATTATCCAGCAGTAAATTGGAAAATTAGTTATAGTGACTATGTAGATAGATTGCAAGATTGGTATGAAAAAAATATAAATGAAAAATTTCCAAAAGATAGAATAGAAATTGTAAAATTACTTCAAGAAGAAAACGAACTTCAAGAAATTGCAAAAGTTGTTGGACAAGATGTTTTATCAGATACTAAAAAATTAATTTTAGAAACATGTAGAGCAATACGACTTGGATTTTTGCAACAAAGTGCTGTAAATGAAAATGATACTTATGTACCATTAGAAAAACAATATAAAATGATGAGTACTATTTTAAACTTATACACATTATCTTTAAAACTTGTGGAAAAAGGTGTTCCACTTTCAAGAATTAAAGGAATAGGACTTTTTGACGAATATATAAAATTAAAGTTTAATGTAAGAAATGATCAATTATATAAATTTGAAGAATTTTTTGAGAAAATTTCAAAAGAATTAAAAGCAGTAAATGAAGAGTACAATGACCACTTGGGGACATAGATAAATGGTCAAGGAAGAGGTGAAAAGTTGAAAACACAAT
The DNA here is from genome assembly GCA_948517135.1 of uncultured Clostridia bacterium. Classification (GTDB taxonomy): domain Bacteria; phylum Bacillota; class Clostridia; order TANB77; family CAG-508; genus Scatovivens. Next base: position 2,033 of record CAORJJ010000077.1, read on the forward strand.
ACTTAGGATTAGAACATATTAATGGTCCACTAGTATATTTAAGAACACCAAATGAGATTTCTTATAATGAACAAGTAGAACTTATTTTAAAATCTGGTGAAAAAAGAATAGGAAATGTTATTACACTAAATGAAGATATTACTGTAATTCAAGTTTATGAAGGAACTGATGGATTAAATATTGATGGTGTAAAAACACAGCTAAATGGAAAAGCTTTACAAGTAAAATTATCTAAAGAAGTTTTAGGTAGAGTTTTTAATGGAGTTGGAGAACCTGTTGATGGACTTGGAGAATTGAAAACATATATTGAAAGAGATATAAATGGAGCATCTATGAATCCAATTGCAAGAAAATATCCAAGAAATTATATTGAAACAGGTATTTCTGCAATAGATGGATTAATGACTTTGATTCGTGGTCAAAAATTACCAATCTTTTCAGGAAGTGGTATAAATCATAATGATTTAGCAGAGCAAATTATAAGACAAGCTAATATAAAAGATGATGAAAATTTTGCAATAGTCTTTGGACTTATGGGAGCAGAATATGAAACAGCAGAATTTTTCAAAAAGAGTTTTCAAGAAAATGGTGTTTTATCTAAAGTTGTAATTTTTCAAAATTTATCTAATGATCCATCAATAGAAAGAATATTAACACCAAAGGTAGCTTTAACATGTGCAGAATATTTAGCTTTTGATTTAGATATGCAAGTATTAGTTATTTTAACAGATATGACTGCATATGCAGAATCTTTAAGAGAAGTTTCAACATTAAAAGGTGAGATTCCTAGTAGAAAAGGATACCCAGGGTATTTGTATAGTGATTTAGCTTCAATATATGAAAGAGCAGGAATGCTTAAAGATAAAAAAGGTTCAATAACCCAAATTCCAATTCTTACAATGCCAAATGATGATATTTCACACCCTATACCAGATTTAACAGGTTATATAACAGAAGGGCAAATTGTTTTAGGAAGAGAATTATATCAGCAAGGAGTAAATCCTCCAATTAATATATTAGATTCACTTTCAAGATTAATGAAAGATGGTATTGGCAAGGAATATACAAGAGAAGATCATCAAAGTATTTCAAATCAATTATTTGCATCTTATTCTAAAGTACAAGATGTAAGAGCTTTAGCTAAAGTGCTAGGGGAAAGTGATCTATCTGAAACTGATAAAAAATATATGGAATTTGGAGAAGCATTTGAGAAGAGATTTTTAAGTCAAGGAAAATTTGAAAATAGAACAATTGAAGAAACACTTGATTTAGCATTAGAAATTTTGCATATATTACCAAATGAAGAATTAACTAATTTAGAACATTAGTAAAAGAGGGACTATGAGTAATAATTATTTACCAACCAAAAGTAATTTAATAAAGTTGCAAGAATCATTAAAGATTACAAAGCAAGGACATGAATTGCTTGAAAGGAAAAGGCTGATTCTATCAAAAGAACTTGAAAAGTATCAAGATAAAGTAAAAACTATTGAAAAAGAACTTTATGATATGATGGAAGAGGGAAAAAATCTTGTAAGAAATGTAAATACAGATATAGGAATAGATAATTTTACTAATATTTCTAATGGTGTAAAAATTGATGATTATATTGATATAAAAAATAAAACTCTAATGGGATGTGAAATTCCTTCAGCAGTTCATAAAAGAGAAGTTATAAAAAGAAATTATGGGTTTTATAATACTACACATATGGTTGATGAAGCAATTTTTAAATTTAATGAAATTCAAAAAAAATTAATTGAATATGCAATTTTAAAAAATACAGTAGATAGATTAAAAAGAGAAACTGAAAGAGTTGGAGAGAGGGCAAATGCACTTCAAAATATTATAATTCCAGAGAATGAAAAAAATCTAAAACAAATATCAAGTATAATTGATGAGCGAGAAAGAGAAGAATTTGCGAGGCTTAAAGTTATAAAAAAGAGAATGAAATAAAGCACTAATTAAACTTCAATTAGTGCTTTTTATTTACAAAGTTAAATATTGTATATATAATAAATAAAAAAAGAAAGAAGGTATTTTATGAAAAAAGTAGCAGTTTTATTAGCAAATGGATTTGAAGAAATTGAAGCATTAACTGTTGTTGATGTTTTAAGAAGAGCTAAGATTACTTGTGATATGGTAAGTATTAATAATGAGAATGTTCTTGGTACTCACAATATAGAAGTAAAAGCAGATAAAATATTAGACGATAAAATAGAAGATTATGATATGATAGTTTTACCAGGAGGACTTCCAGGTGCAGATAATCTAGCAAAAAATGAAAAAGTTCTAGATATATTAAAGAAATTTAATAATGATAAAACAAAATATATTGGAGCGATATGTGCTTCACCAGCTTTAGTTTTACCAAAAGCAGAGATAGAAGAAAATAGATATATAACTTCATACCCAGATGATGAGTACGAAAAAATACTTGAAAAAGCAAATTATGTAGATGAACTTGTAGTAGTTGATAATAACTTAATTACAAGTCGTGGGCCTGCAACAACAATGTTATTTGCATATAAATTAGTTGATATCTTAGGTGGGGATAGTAAATCTTTAAAAGAATTAATGCTTTGGAATAAATTAGAAGATGAACAATAAAAGTAAACATAATATTGACAAAATATTGATTTGGTGATATTATCTCGGAGTATACTCAGATAGGAAGTAAGATATGTAACTTTGTATTTTACGCAGGCATATTGAAAGGAGGAAAATATGTTAAAAGTTGGCAATGGAGAACTGAAAGTTGGTACTAAAGTAATCTTGCCAGAAGAGTGGCACGAAAAAGTCATGAATTTTGGAAAACTGAAAAGTTGTCCATATGAGTACGAAGTCGAAGAAATTGTTAAACACAAAGCTACTCGGGAAACATATTGTCTTTGCAAACCGGAAAAGAAAGATAAAGAATTTAGAATTGGCATATCTGATATTGCTATCAGATATCTGTATGGTCAGGAGGTTCCAGACCAGAATATCGGTTTATCATTTAAAGAATTCCTTCCATTGGAGGATACGCATGTTTTGATAACCAGTGTTGCTAATCCAAATGAAGTGGTTCCGGGAATATTTAGAATTGAAACAGAACTCGTTCAGTTTGAAGAAGATCAAAAAAGCGAAATATGTTTGAATTTTAAAATCAATAATACAAACGGAAGTGGATTTTCATCAGTAAAGTTATATTGCGATGGAAACAAAAAATCTACATGGAAATTTCTCTTTAATAAAGACATATCATATATGTCTGAATATGAGCAAATGTTCCAGGATACAATGATTCATAAAATGTATGTAACCAAAAGCTGCGAAAAGTTGGCAGGTTTTCTTGAAAGAGAAGGGGCTGTTCAGCATGCGAAGATGCTTCGTGAACGTGCAGTAGTACATGATATTAGCAAAATTACTTGTGAAGATGAGCTGAGTGCACTTTCAAGAATTGTTAATGATAAATCATGTTTGAGAGATTCAAAGAAACAGCTATCACCAATTAAGCAAGATTCAATAAAACTCCATTGGAAACACAATTCTCATCATCCGGAATACTATAAAACTCCGATTGATATGAGTAAGCTTGATATAATGGAGATGTGTTGCGATTGGCATGCTCGGTCAACTCAGTATGGAACTGACTTCTTAGAGTTTGTGAAAAATCGTCAGGAAGATAGGTTTCATTTCCCAACCTGGATGTTTGAAGAAGTTTGGTACTATTGCAAGGTACTGGCATCCGAAATTTAATATGTGATAAAAAGTTAATCAGAATAGCCTTTCAAATTAATTTTTGAGAGGCTATTTTGATTTTATAAATTTCTTTTACATAATATCTTGCAAAATTCAAAATAAAGTATTATAATAACTAATTGGAAAAATTAGTTTATATTAAATATAGGAGAAGATTTATTATGATAGGAAAAAGAAAAGTAGTATTAGTTGGAACAGGTTTTGTAGGAATGAGTATGGCATATGCAATATTAAGTCAAGGAAATGCAAGTGGAGTAAATGAATTAGTTTTAATAGATGTTTTAAAAGATAAAGCTATTGGTGAAGCTATGGATTTATGTCATGGATTACCTTGTTCTTCAAGTCATATGAAAATAAAAGCAGGAGACTATGATGAATGTTCAGATGCTGATATAGTAGTTATTACAGCTGGTTTAAATCAAAAACCAGGACAAACTCGTTTAGAGCTTTCAGAAGCAAATGCAAAAATTATGAAAGATATTACAATACAAGTTGTAAATAGTGGATTTAAAGGAATATTCTTAATTGCTTCAAATCCAGTAGATTTAATGACTAAAGTTGTACAAGAAGTTTCAAAATTTCCAACAAGTAGAGTAATTGGTTCAGGAACAACATTAGATACAGCAAGATTAAGATTTATGGTAGGAGAATACTTAAATGTATCTGATAAAAATGTACATGCATATATTATGGGAGAACATGGTGATTCTTCATTTGTTCCATGGGAACATGCATATGTTGGGTGTAAAAAAGTTACAGATATTTTAGAGGATGCAGGAAAAAGTTTAAGTGATTTAGACAAAATATATGTTGAAGTTAGAGATGCTGCATATGAAATTATAAACAGAAAAAAAGCAACATATTATGGAATAGGTTTAGGACTTGCAAAAATAGTTAGAACTGTTATGAATGATACAAACGAAATACTTACAGTTTCAGCATACTTAAATAATCAATATGGTCAACAAGACTTATATATAGGTGTTCCAGCTATAATAAATAGCAATGGTGCAAGAGAACTTCTAGAACTTGAATTATCAGAAGAAAATCAAGCTAAATTAGATGCAAGTGCTAAAATTTTAAAAGAAAATATGGCTAATATTAGAAAAGCATTAAACGCTTAAAAACAATAACGAAAAGTCTATTTAGAGTTAATACTAGATAGACTTTTTTGCTTTACTAAAACTTGTAATATTATGTAAATTATGTTATAATAAAAGAGTGAAAAAATTTATAGGAGGTTATGACATGAAGATACGGAGAGCAGAAGTAACAAGAGGAGACTATGAAACCTTCAAAAAGATGCATCTGAACTTCCGGTATTCGGAGGTAAATGAAGTTGAGGAACGAGCACGAAATGCAGTGATAAAAAGCTACGAAGACTACTACATGTATGCAGACAATGAGTGGATTTATTTTGCAGTAAAAGACAACAATGTAATTGGCTATGTTGTCATTACTGCATATGATGACCTGACTGTGAAGCTTGAGGAAGTCTATATCGCCAAGGAATTCCAGCGAAAGGGCAACGGCAAGAAGTTCGTCAAGAAGATCATCGAATTCCTGAGAGAATGTGGGATGCCAATAAAGAAGGTAGAAGTCTTTTCAGCAACAATGGCAACCGATAACTTCTGGGCTGAGTGCAAATTCAGGTCAGTTAACGGCTCCGAAATGTTCGAATATGTAATGTAACCAAAAAACAAAAACCCGTCTCAAGTGAGGCGGGTTGTCACATTTATCTTTCACTATCATCAGGAGAAGTTTGCTGTTTTGCAACTTCTTTTTTTGATGGATTTGAAGTTAATTGTATATGTGTTTTTTCATCTATTTTTTTATACAAATTTTCTATTGAAGAGTATTTAGCAATTCTATTATTTCTTTCATCTAAAAGTTTTTTTGCAAAGTCTAAAGTTTTTATAGTACCATTATTTAGTTTAATTTTGTGTTTCATTATTGTTTTTTTATCTTCATCAGAAAGTTCAGAAAATTTATCAAAAAATGTAATTAGCTCAGATGCAACAAAAGAATCTTCTATTTTACAAGCTTTTGAAAAATCTAAAGTATCTATGATATTTGCTAAGTTATCTTGATATCCTAATAAAACATCTTTTGAGCTTACTGTATCAGAATATGTCTCTTTGTAATGTAAACATTTTTTTAGACTAGTTTTATTTTTTCTATAAAATTCATAATCTTTATGAGAAATTTTATTTTCCATATTATGGCAAAAACCTGGGTATACTGTTTGTATAATTTCAAATAGTTCTTTTCTTGGCTTTATATAGTTATCCAATTTTCTACTAACTTTAATATTCTTTTTATAATATTCATTTGTAAATGCAATATCTGAATTAAATTTTTCTTCAAAAATTTTTGCAAATTTTCCAGCATGAGCTACTTTATAAGGTTTGGGTAGATAAAAAGAATTATCAGCTGTTGCTGCAACATATGCCATATCTAAAAGATAAGATAATGCAAAAGTTTGTTTTGAAGTAATATTATGTGCTATTGAACTAGGTGTTGGATTTTCGTAAATACTTTCAGGAATATGAACTGTTTGATTATAGAATTCAGATGAAGAAATATTTGATGGTTCATGAAATTCCTTTTTATTTTTATTATTAAAAACACTTTTAAAATTATCCAAAATACTCATAATAATAAATCCTCCTGAAAAAGAAGTATACTCTTATAATAAGCAAAAGTCAACAATTTTTTGCAAATTTTTATGTTAATCGACATTTATTAATTTAGCATGAATAACAATACGATATTGTGTATTATTATCACAAGTGCATAGTGTTATAATATTATCTTTATAATCAGGTGTAATATCAAAAGAACATACACTTTTTTCTTTCCAAGAAGTTATTGTTTCTGCAAAGTCTGTTTCATTTTCAAAAGAAGTATTTAAAGTTAAAATATTTTTATTTATTTTATAGACAGAAAATATTTCTGCTATATATTTATTATTTTTTGTATTAAATATAAAAGTTTTATTTATATCATCATTAAACCAGTTTTGTTTTAGTAAAAAATTTAAGTTACTAAACATAGATCCATTTTGTCTATTATGACCATAAATTATAGTATTTTCATCTAATATATCAAAATTATTTGCATAATCTGCAAAAATCCAACCTGCACTATTATAATTCTTTTTGAAATTATGTTTTAAATAAAAATTATTATCTTGTGATTGAACAATAGGAAAATTTATATTTGTATTATTAATTTTTATCCATCCAACTGTTTGAGGATTTTGAGATAATAAATCTTTAAAATTTACTTCAATACTTTCATAAGTTATTGGATTACTTTCAGAAGTTTCATTTTCTATTTCGGTTTTAGGAGTAACTTCGGAAGTAGCTATTATAAATGAATCAGAAAGCTTATCTGAAAGGATTAAATTTTCATTATTTTCTTTATTCCAATTATATAATAGTATTAAAC
>CAORJJ010000078.1 GCA_948517135.1 uncultured Clostridia bacterium
GATGGATATACTGTTTATATTGGAAAGAATAACATCCAAAATGATTATATTAGTTTACGTTTTTCAAACCCTAAAGATATTTGGTTTCATACTCAAAAAATTCATGGTAGTCATGTTCTACTAAGGAACCCTGAAAATTTAGATATTGAAGATATTCCTGAAAATGTACTATTTAATTGTGCTCGTCTTGCAAAAGAAAATAGCAAAGCTTCTGATAGTTTAAATGTTTCTGTTGATTATTGCTATGCAAAACTTGTAAAAAAAGCATCTGGAGCAAAACCTGGAATGGTTATATATAATAATTTTAAAACCATAATAGTAAAATAAAGTATTAATATCTTCCATAGTTTTCTTGCTGTCACTTCGTTCCAAACTGCGCGAAAACTATTTCATATATTAATACTTTACATACAAAAACAAAAGAAGGTTACTTTAGTAACCTTCTTTGTTATTGTAAATATTTTTCCTTAATTCTATTTAATACTTCATCTGATAACCCACAATCTTTTAAATATTCATAATATGTTCCATATTTTTCTTCTATAAAATCAATTGCTGTTTCTATATATTCTGGAAGTGATAATATTAGATTTTTATTTACTTTATGTTCATCTATAAGCATTGGAACATATGTAAATGTTACTTCATAATTTGCTATTATATCTTTTCTACATACATCACATAATCCTAAAATAAGCATAGATACTATACCTGTTCTATCTTTTCCAGCAGTACAGTGGAATAAACACCCACCTTCTGTTTTGGCTAATACTTCAAAAATCTCTTTTATAGCCATCTTATTTTCTAATATTAGCTTATAGCCTTCACCCATTTTAAAGTTTTCTTTTTCTAATGCCAAATTTTCATTAAATTTATCTGTAAGAAGTGGAATATTATAAAATTTAAAAACACTTTTATCTATATTATCAACCTTTTCATTTGACGTTTCCTTTGAGCGCAAGTCTATAATAGTTGTAACTCCATAATTTTTTAAATACTCATTATCATTTTGAGTTAAAAAACATAAACTATTAGAACGCAAAAATACTCCAAATTTTCCTACTTTACTATTTTCTCCTACATATCCACCTAAATCTCTAGTATTATCTGCACCTTCAAGTGGTAATCTTATTACTGGTTTTTCCATACTTATCATCCTTATTATTAATATATAGTGTTATTTAATCAAATCAAAAGTATCCTTTGCAATCATAAGCTCTTCATTTGTTGGTATTACATAAACTTTTATTTTAGAATCTTCTGTTGAAATACATTTTTCTTTTCCTCTTATTTTATTTGCTTCTAAATCTAATTTAACTCCAAATGGTTCTAAATATTTGCAAACTCTTTCTCTTGTTTCTATTCCATTTTCTCCTACTCCACCAGCAAATGTTAAAACATCTAATCCACCAAGTGAAATCATGTATTGACCAATATATTGAGCAACTTTATAAGCTTGACTATCAAGAGTAAGAATAGATCTTTGGTCTCCCATCATATATCCATCTTCAATATCTTTATAATCTGATGAAACCCCTGATACTCCCCATGCTCCTGCTTGTTTATTTAAAATTTCTTCTATATCTTCTGGTCCTAAATTGTCTCTTTTCATGATATATGGAATTATAGCTGGATCTATATCACCACATCTTGTAGCCATTGGTATACCAGCAAGTGGTGTTAATCCCATTGAAGTATCTACTGATTTTCCATCTTTAATTGCACATATTGAAGCTCCTTGACCTAAATGACAATTTATTACTTTTAAATCTGCTTTTCCCTCTAGTTCTGAAACTCTTGTAGCAACATATTTATGACTTGTTCCATGAAAACCATATTTTCTTATTTTATAGCTTGTATAATATCTATAAGGTATTTGATAAACATAAGCTTTAGGATCCATTGTTTGATGAAATGCTGTATCAAATACTGCTACCATTGGAACATTTGGAAGTGCATTTTTGGCAGCCTTAATTCCTGCTACTCCTGCTGGATTATGCAATGGTGCTAAATCTATACATTTTTCTATTTCTTCTATTACTTCATCATCTATTAAAACTGATTGGCTAAACATTTCTCCACCATGAACAATTCTATGTCCAACTGCACCTATTTCATCTAATGATTTTATTAAATCATATTCTGGTTTTAATAAAACTTCTAATACAAAACTAATTGCTTCATCATAATCTCTTGCTATATGAAGTAATTCTTCTTTATTACCTCTTACATTTAATTTTAGAGTTGTTTTCATTCCTCCAATTCTTTCAAAATTTCCTTTTGCCATTCTCTCATTATTGTCCATATTTATAAGTTGAAATTTTAAAGATGAACTACCACAGTTCAATACTAATATTTTCATAAACACATCCTCTTTTCATAAATTCTTTTCCTAGACAATTCTAACATTAAATTGTTCTATTCACAATAGACTTTTGAATTTTAATTTCTACAATATTAGCAAAAAAGCTATGAAAATTTCATAGCTTTTTTATTATTGAAATTTAATATTGTGATGTGTCATATATTCTACTTACAAACACTAAATTTTGCAAAGGTTCCCCATTATAAGACGCATCATCTATACTTTTAACTGTGTATGTATAGAGTGTTTCATTTTATCGAACTACTTCGACTAACCGAATTATATTTTATATTGTATATTTTGTCAATAAAATTTAATAATAATCGTAAAATGTGGAAAAGTATATATAAATAATTCTTTTATTTTAGTGATTTTATAAGTAAAATCAACTTCGATTTGTTGAAATTTTAATTCTTTTTTCAATTTGCCAAAGTGGTTTAACATTTTAAAATTATATACTTGTTTTGGGGAAAATCTAATTAGAAAGGAATGATTTTCATGCAACTTTCAGATGCACTAAGATTGAGAATAAAGCTTTTATTAAAGGAAAATGACATGAAAGTTTGGGATTTATGCAAAGTAACAGGTATACCTTGTTCAACTTTAAGTACTTTTCTAACTGGTAAGTCCAAACTATTAAAACTTAACACCATCCTTCATATTTGTGAAGGTCTTAATATACAGCTAAAAGATTTTTTTGCAGACGAAAACTTTTTTGATGTAGAAGACGATTAAAAACAAAATATACGTTAAGTATAGTAAAATCCCAAATGTTAAACATTTGGGATTAAATTTTTAGTCAATTCATATGCATCAGTTGCAATTACAATCTCTTCATTAGTAGGAACTATATAAATTTGAACTTTAGAATCTTCTGTCGAAATTTTTGTTTCTTCTCCTCTTACCAAGTTCTTTTGTTTATCTAATTTTATTCCAAAGCATTCTAGATAATTACAAATTCTTTCTCTTTCTTCAAATCCATTTTCACCAATACCACCAGCAAAAGTTATAACATCAACACCATTTAATGTTACAATAAATTTTGCTATGTACTGAGCAATTATGTATGCTCTACTTTCTAATGCTAAAATAGACCTTTCATCTCCTTGTTCTGCTGTTCTTTCAATATCTCTAAAATCAGTAGAAACTCCAGATACTCCCCATGCTCCTGATTCTTTGTTCATTATTCTAAGCATCTCATCTGGTTTTATATCATATAACTTCATAACAGTTGGAATAATTGATGGGTCAACATCACCACATCTTGTTCCCATTGGTACACCAGCAAGTGGTGTTAATCCCATTGTTGTATCTATTGATTTTCCATCTTTAATTGCACATAAAGATGCTCCTTGACCTAAATGACAGTTTATTATTTTTAAATCTGTTCTTCCCGTAATCTCTGTAATTCTTCCTGCTATATATCTATGTGAGATTCCATGAAATCCATATTTTCTTATTTTATAATCTTCATAATATTTATATGGTAATTGATAAATAAAAGCTTTTTCTTCCATAGTTTGATGGAAAGAAGTATCAAATACTGCTACCATTGGTATTTGTGGTAATAATTTTTTACACGCCTCTATCCCAGCTAAACCTGCTGGATTATGCAATGGTGCTAAAGTAATATTTTCTTCAATAGCTTTTATAACATTTTCATCAATTATAACTGAATTTTTGAATTTTTCACCACCATGAACAATTCTATGTCCTACTGCACCTATTTCATTCAAATTATTTATAACATTATATTCTTCACTTGTAAGTAATCTTAATATTTCTGAAATTGCCTCTTCAAAATCTCTAGCAGGATGTTCAATAACAACTTTGTTTCCTCTTACATTAAAACGAAGTGATGATCTTGAACCTCCAATTCTATCATAATGCCCTTTCATAATTCTTTCTTTTTTCTCCATATCAATTAATTGACATTTTAAAGATGAGCTTCCGCAATTTAAAACTAGTACTTTCATTGACAATTTCCTCCTATATTTTATTTTGTAGAAATAAAGACTACATTAACACTATATAAACAAAAACAATCTAAACATTGTCTATTTTGTAAATTTTATGTGAAAAGATTTATCTCATTATATACTTTTTTAAAAATAATAGCAATGTAATAATAAGTTATGATATAATCAAAAAAAATATTTTTAGAGGTATAAAATGGAAAAAATTATTAATTTCAAAAATAAACTACTAAACTTCATCTATACGTATAGATTTATTATAACAATTATATTTATAATTGTTGGCGTTTTATTTAAACTTCATGGCTCTTCTATTTCTTTATGGAATGGCTATGTTTACAACACTGGAGTTGAAGATAAATCATTACTTTTTGGAAAATCAAGAACTATTAGAAGTGATGAATGGGCTGTAACAACACCACTCATATTTTCACAAAGTTTTAATGGATTCAAATATTTTTCTGATATTTTAAGAGGAGGAACCTCTACTGATGCTTTTACCATTTATGGTCTACCTGTTTTAACTTTAGCAGAAATTTTTAGACCTTTTCATTTAGGTTATATTTTTCTAGGACTGGCTCATGGTTTATCTTTCTTTTGGGTAGCAAGATTTATATTATTATTTATAATAACATTTGAACTATCAATGATTCTTACTGATAAAAATAAAAGATTATCATTAATTGGAAGTTTTATGCTTTCACTATCTCCAATTATTCAATGGTGGTTTGCTACAAATGGTTCTGCTGAACTTTTTATTTTTGGAGAACTTGCTTTAGTTCTTCTATACAAATATATGAATACAGAAAACTTTAAACACAGATTACTTTGTTTAACATTTATGGCAATATGTGCAGGTGGTTATATATTAATTTTGTATCCTGCTTATCAAATACCATTATTTTATGTATTTTTAAGCCTTGCCATTTATATTATTATTACAAATTATAAAAAGTGCAAAATTACAAGAAAAGATATTATTTCAATAATTATTACTTTAGCTATATTTGCACTTTTAATTACTTCAATCTTTTACACATCAAGAGATACAATTTTTTCTTTAATGAATACTGTATATCCTGGAAACAGACTTTCAGAAGGTGGTGGAGCTTTTAGAAAATATGTAAGTTATATTGATAACATATTTTTAACTTTCAAAGAAGAAGGTATTTTAACCAGCCCATCTGAAGAATCTGCAATGTTTGGATTATTTCCTATTGGTATAATTTGTGCAATACTTGCAATGATTAAAAATAAAAAACTTGATTTGCCACTTGTAGTTTTATTTATACCTTATATTATAATTGGTGCTTTTGCTATGTTTAAAATTCCGCTTTTAGCCAAACTTACTCTTTTAAGTTATTCCATGCCTGAAAAATCAGTCATAGCAATTGGTTATATAGATATATTAGTTTTACTACGAGCCCTTTCAATAACAAAACACTCTGGAAAAATTTGGAAATCTATATTAGTCTCTTTAGTTACAAGTTTAGGTCTTGTATTAATATGTAAAACTTTAAATCCAGATTATGTTGGAAAAATATTATCAGCATTTTTGTTTATAATGTGTTTTTGTCTTTTCTTTTTTGCTTTGCAATATAACACAAAATATGGAAAATACATATTTACTCTTGGAATAATTGCTACTATGCTAGTTGTCGGATTTATAGTAAATCCTATATGTACTGGTATTGATATGATAAATGATAGTCCAATGTTACAAGCAATTGAAGAAATTAATAATGAAGATTCTGGTTTATGGCTTGCTGAAGCGCTTCCATTCCCTTGTCCAAACTATCTTCCAATGGCTGGAGCTCCAACAATAAATGCTACAAATATTTATCCAAATATGGAACTTTGGGAAATGCTAGATAAAGATAAAAAATATGAAGAAGTTTATAATAGATATTCTCATGTTTATATGGAAATTGTAGCGAATAAAGAAATGATATCAGATAAATTTGTTCTGCTAACTAATGATAAAATTGCAGTATATATAACTCCAGATGAACTAAATGATATGAATATAAAATATATATTTACTGTTAGAGTTATGGAAGATTTTAAAACTGATAATATAGACTTTGATTTAATATATAACGAAAATAATTATCATATATATAAAGTTATTTATAAATAAAATAAAGCTTTGTAGATAATTCAAAAAATTATTCTACAAAGCTTTATTATTTGTTAAATTTCTCGATTGTAACTAAATTTTAGTATAGTTTTTGTTCACTATAAATATATATTAGAGCATCTATGTATTGAATTACTGCTAAAAGCTTTATTATTGCTTCTATATAATTTATTCCTTTTGTTTCTTTTTTCTTTAATTCTTGCCATATTAAATAACTAACTTATTATTATCATAGCAAAATCTAAAAATATCATTGTTCTTGTTTGTGAAATAAATACTGTTGGTGAAAATGCAATTACAATTCTTGATGCTAATCCTGCTAAATAAATCAATATTGCAATATTATCTTTATATTTTTTACTTAATAATAATATAGACATTCCAATACAAATAAAATTCATAAATGCAAATATTATTGGAAATGTATAATATAGTTTATTGCAATTTGCAACTGTAAGTATAACATCTTTAGCAGTTAATAAATCATAGAATATTTCTAAATTTGGAAATACTTCAAAAAATATACTTGAAAAATGTCCAAATACAAATATTGATACTACTGGTATTAATGATACTATTCTATATATTTTTTCCTTATAATTAGCAAATACAAATATTGCAAGTAATGATGTAAGTAGTGTATATACTAAATTTTTATGTGCTATTATCTCTCTAAATGTAGATGTAAATCCTAAAATAAATTTATCTAAAAATGTTAACATTTCAAAATCTATAAATCTATATGCCTCTTCTGTTTGTCTTACATAATTTCCTGGACAAGTTAAAATAAATATTATTGAAATTATTGATATTATTGCTTGAATTATCATATATGGATGTATTTTCTTATTTTTAGCAATCATTATAATTGTAAATATTAAATATGAACATACTAAAATTGCTGATGTTTGTTCTTGATTTCCTGCAAAAATAAGTGCTAATGTATAAATTGGATATTCCCAAATTCTAACTTTTTCTCCACACCAAATTTTCTTAATTGGTATTAATGCCAAAAGACACATTGCTAAAGGCCACATATAATTTAATGTTGTTGCAGCCCAACCTGCTTGATACATTATTGTATATGGATAAATTAGTATCATTGATACTAACATTAATGTATTTTTTCTTTTTGAATCTTTAGTAAATATCTTTGATATTGAATATCCTACTAAAGTTACCATTAATGCTTCTATAAAAATCCATAAGTATTTTGATGTTTTTAATGTCATGCATAATATAAATTCAATTATAGTTCTTGATGTCCAAGTATTGTATCTATCAATTACAAAATCCTTTACAGTATGTTCAATAATTTCATTTGTTTCAGGATTTATTTCATTTGTTATTTGTTCTATATACCATTCATCATCATATAAATTTGGAGTAACAAACATTATTAAAACTATCTCTAATATAAATAATAAAATTAGTGCTCCTGTTCCATTTTCTAAAATCTTCTTCATTTTTTCTTTCATATCATTTTCCTCTAAACTTTTTAAATATCTAAATGTATACCTGTATTTGCTAATATATTGTTATCATTATTCTTGTATAACACATAAATATCATATGTTCCATTTGCTAATCCATAGCTTAAAAATCTTGAATGAAGTCCAGCATTTCTATACTCTAATGGAACATTCAAATTTTCTTCATATCTTGTTCTAACTTTATACATCTCTCCAGTTTCTCTATTTTTTAATACATAATTACTGTTTATTGTTTTAGTCTCTTCATTTTCTTTATATGCCCAACCTACAATCTCAACTTTGTTTCCTTGGTGTTCCAAGATATCTATATGTACACTCATATCCTCTTCACCAATATTAGCTATAATTATATCTTGATCTAATGTAATTTTTTCATATTTTAATAAAGAAGTATAAGTTAAAACAAGTAATATAATTATAAATAATATGAACACACATAATATTTTTATATAACTTTTTTTATCAACTTCTAATTCTAATAATTTCATTTTTTCACCTTTTATCTATTAATTTTTGCTACATATCCATTTTCATTTGAATACAAAATTTCTATTCCAACAACTTTTTCTAGCTCTTCTAAATCTTTTTTACATTCATCAGTTTTATCTTTTTCTCTTGAATCAAGTCTTATTATATATTTCATATTTGGATTTTCTATTGCCTCTTTAATATTGTGTTGGTTTGTAGAATTTAATACATCTCTAAATGTTACATGTTCACCATCATACTCTAGAGTTGCCATTGCCCACATAGTTCTATAAAACCATTCTGTAAGAAGAGTAGTATTATCTGCTGTCATATCTTCTAAATTTTCTTTTGCATATTTTGTGATTAAAATATTATTTTCATTAAAATTTTGTGTAACATCTACTGCTTTTCTATGTTCACAATTTTCGATATAATACATTCCAATTAAATTTGGCAAAGAGTGTTTATCTGTTTCACTTAATATATGTCCAGATTTTACCCATGTATAACCACTTATAAAAATTCCAAGTACAATTACATATACTAAAGGTGTTACTTTTATTTTTCTAAAATCTTTCTTTGGCTTTAATCTTTCTGGAAATACTGTAAACATTATAATTGTTAATGCTAAATATATTTGGAAAATTAAATTAACATTATAAGTTCTAATTGTACCATCTTTGCTTGGAAAAAATCTATTTGCAAGTAATGGTGCTATAAATAAAACAGGTAATAATACAAATCCAATTATAACTGGTAAATTAAATATTTTATTA
>CAORJJ010000079.1:0-223 GCA_948517135.1 uncultured Clostridia bacterium
TAAAAGTAATTCCAATCAACTATGATTTAAAATCTAATTTAGAAAAAGAAGCAATTTTAAATTCTTATAAACTATTTTTAAAAACATGTGATTTTAATATTCAAATACTTATTCAAAGTAAAAAAGAAAATCTATCAAAACATTTTTCAAATCTTAAAGAAATTTCCAAAAAAGAAAATAATAAAAAAGAATTTAAAATTACACGTAAATCATTTTATAATAT
>CAORJJ010000079.1:233-9010 GCA_948517135.1 uncultured Clostridia bacterium
TAAAAACAAAAAATGAAGAAAATAAATCATCTTCCAAAAACTTTTATATAATAGTAAAATTCGAACCAGAAAATCAAAATAAAGAATATGAAGAAATTAATTTTATGAAAACAATGGCAAATAATTATTTAAGTGAAAGCTATTTTAAAATAAAAGATTCTTTGTCAAGATGTGGTAATTTAGTCTATGATTTAAACACTAAAAAAGAAATAGAAAAAGTTTTAATATCTTTTTTTGAAAATCAAATAATGGAATAAAGGAGGAATATTTATAAAAAATTTTTATGAAGGTATTTTAAGTATAAAAGACAAAATGGCACCAAGTTACATAAATAACAAAAATCCAAAGTACTTAGAAATAGATGGAAAATTTTATAGTGGCATACTAATAATTGATTATTATAGAGAATATAGTGAAATAATTTTCAAAAATATTATAAATACAAATGTAAATATGAATATATCAATATTTTATGAAAAACAAGACACTTATAAAACAATAAAGGAATTAACTTATTTTATTGGTAATGTTGGTGTTGATTTAAAGTCAGGTAATACTAATAGAGAAGACATTGATATTGCTGCATATACTTACAATGATGCGAAATATATTAGAAAAGAAATGCAAGTAAACAATGAAGAAATGTATTTTCTTTATACATATATAGAGATTATAGGTGAAAGTGAAAAGGAAGTAGAAAGAAATATAAACAAGATTGAAGGAATATTACAGGCTTCGGGAATGATGACAAGAAAAGCTAATTTTAGAGAAGAACAAATTTATTTTTCTTGTTTACCACTAATGATAAATAACAAAGATATAAAAGAAATTTCAAGAAGAAATATTTTGGGAAGTGGTTTAATTTCAACATATCCATTTATATCTTCAAATATTTGTGATGAGAACGGAATCTTTATAGGAACTAATATTTATAATAATTCTATGATTTTAATTGATAGATTTAATAAAGAAAAATACAAGAATGCAAATATGTGTATATTTGGTACAAGTGGTGCAGGAAAATCATTTTATACAAAATTATTAATTTTAAGATATAGAATTTATGGTTTGGAACAATACATTATTGACCCAGAAAGAGAATATAATAATATTTGCAAAAATTTAGATGGAATATGTATTAAATTTGGGCCTAGTTCTGAATCTTATATAAATATTTTAGATATAAGAGAAGATTGTATTGAAGAAGAAAAAGGTTTTTTAACTACAAAAATAGGAAAATTAAGAGGATTTTTTAGTCTAGTTTTTGGTGAATTAGATGAAGAAAATGTTGCTATCTTAGAAGAAAAATTAATAGAAACGTATAAAGAAAAGTCTATTACTTTTGATGATGAATCTTTGTATAAAATAAAAGAAAATACAAAAGTATTTAAAGAAAGTAAAGATATGCCTATTTTAGAAGATTTATATAAAGTCTTTGAAAAAGACAAAAACACAGAATTTTTTAAAAGAAAATTATATCCATTTATATTTGGTTCTTTAAAATTTTTGAATAATTATACAAATATAGAATTAAAAAATAAATTAATAGTTGGAGATATATATGAACTCGGAGAAGAAAACTTGAAATATGGAATGTATATTTTTACAGATTTATTTTGGGATAAGATAAAGAAAGATAGAAATCAAAATAAAGCAATATATATGGATGAAATTTGGAGACTAATTGGTGTTACATCAAATAAATTTGTAGCAAGCTTTATATATAAAATATTTAAAACAATAAGAAAATATGGTGGAAGTGCTGTTGCAATAACACAAGATGTTTCTGATTTATTTAGTTTAGATAATGGTGCTTATGGTAAAAGTATTTTGAATAATTCAAGTATAAAATCATTTTTTTCTTTAGAGGAGGAAAATATATTAGTTTTAGAAAAGTATGCAAATATTTCTGAAAAAGAAAAAATAGAAATTAAATCTTTAAAAAGAGGAGAAAGTTTAATGTTTATAGGAGATAATCATATATTAGCAAGAATAGATAGTTCAGAAGATGAAAAAGAGGTGATAAAGTAATATGAAAGTAATTACAGCAATAGGAATACCAGAGATTAATAAAAGATTAAAAAATGAAAATATATATGATGTTATAGGAAGAGATATTCAATATCAAGAAGGAATTATTGAAGTATTAGAAGATAGACAAGATATTGATGGGATAATTATAAGCAATATTTTACCAGAAGAAGTAGAATTTAAAGAATTAATTTGTCAAGTATTAGAGATAGCCTCTAATATAGAAATAATAGTTTTTTTGAAAGAAAAAGATGAAGAAATAGAAATGTTTTTAAATAGTAAAAAAATATATAAAATATATTACTTAAATGATTATGAACAGTTCTTTAGGAGTTTTAAGAAATCTAATATATCTAAAGAAGATATCTCTAAAAGTATAGAAGAATTTAAAAAAATAATATTAAAAAAACCATTAAAAGAAATTAATAAAGAAGAAAATATAATAAAAAAAGGTACTTTGTCAAGAGGAAAAATAATATCAATTACAGGTGTTTTTGGAGCTGGAAAGAGCATAATATCAATAATTATATCAAAATACTTAAGTAAAAATAAAAAAGTGCTTTTGATAGATTCAGATTATTTTAATAGTAGTATAAATACTATATTAGGAACCAGTAATGATAAAAACAATATTGTTAAATATAATGAAAATTTATCAGTACTATATTTAGAAGAAAATTATTTTAATAGTTATGAAAATTTTAATCAATTATTTCTGAAGATAAAAGAAAATTTTGATTTCATAATAATTGATACATCATCAAATTTAGAAAATGATAAAAATAGATTCATATTAAGTAATTCTTCTAAAATAGTAACTTTAATAGAACCTAATTTATCAGAAGTAAAAAAATCAAATATATTTTTAGAAAAAATTATAAGAGATTTTGAAGTAGATATTTCTAAGTTAAATATAATTTTTAATAAAATAAATAAATATAAAATAGCTACAAGAATATTAAGAGAAATATATTCAGAAATTAATATACTTGGAGAAATTGAATATAACGAAAAATATAATTTAATAATAAATAAAAATATTTTTAAGGAACAAAACATATATGAAGATATTTTTCAGAAATTGTTAGAATAGGAGGAATATGAATAATTTAGAATTAGAAAATGAAGTGAATAAATATGAAATAAGTTTATATGATAAACAAAAGAAGTTTATAGAAACAGATTTAGGAAAAACAATAAATGCAGGATTAGATATTGGAATAAAAGCTTTATTGCCAAATTTAATAGAAAATCAAGTAATTTCTATTAAAAATGCAATTATAGAACAAGGATTTAAAAATGGAGTAAAGGAAACTGTAAATTCATGTTTAGATGTTGGAAAAAGCGTTTCTGGAGTTGTAACTGGAAATTTTGAAAATATTTCACAAGTGCAATTAGCAGTAAAAAACGGAGGAGTTTTAGATACTATATCTAAAATATTAGATATAGCTATAAATTTAGCTAACAGCAAAAATTTAATAAGTAATAATATCTCCAAAATTTTAAAACAGGGAAAAAATACAATTATAAGTTCCATAAGTGACAAAATAGAAGAAACGCTTTCAGAACAATTAAAAGCGGTCGAAAAGCTGGAAAAATATTGTGAAAATTGGACTAAAGCTTACGGAAATCAAGATTTTTCAAATATGGAAAAAGCGTATAAAAATATAGAAAATTACTTAAATAAAACAATACCATTAGAAAATACAATAAAAGAGGCAAGAAAGATTGAAAATATGCATAATCTTATAAAGAATAATGGTAAAAACTTTGATATTTCGCCAGAAGAAAAGATTTTAGCAGAAAAATTAGTATAGATTTAACAGTCATATTGTTTATATTTATAATTATTTTGTAAAATAAAAAAGAGAGCCTGAAGGAGAATCAAAATAAGAAAAATTAATAAAAAAAGGGGGAATATTTTTTTATAAAAAACCCCCTTTTTTCTTGCTTTTTTGGTTGTATTTATTATATAATGCAAGTGTATAAAAATGGAAGAAAAGAGGTTAATTAATGGAAAGGCAAGATGAAAGAATAATCGAAAGAAATATTGAAGCAGAAATGAAAACAGCATATATAGATTATGCAATGAGTGTTATAGTTTCACGTGCTTTACCAGATGTTAGAGACGGTTTAAAACCTGTTCATAGAAGAATTCTTTATTCTATGCATGAAGATGGAATAACATCAGATAAGCCATATAGAAAATGTGCTAACACAGTTGGATCTGTTTTAGGAAGATATCATCCACACGGAGATTCTTCAGTATATGATGCAATGGTTAGACTTGCTCAAGATTTTTCAATGAGATATATGTTAATAGATGGACATGGAAACTTTGGTTCAATAGATGGCGATGGTGCAGCTGCAATGAGGTACACAGAATCTAGAATGTCAAAAATTGCAGAGCAAATGTTAGTTGATATTGAGAAAAATACTGTTGATTTCATGCCAAACTATGATGATAGATTACAAGAACCAACAGTTCTACCTTCAAAAATACCAGCATTATTAGTAAATGGTTCATCAGGAATTGCAGTAGGTATGGCAACAAATATACCACCACATAATTTAAGGGAAATTATTGATGGAACAATAAAAATTATAGATAATCCTGATACTACAAATGAAGAATTAATGGAGGTTGTAAAAGGACCAGATTTCCCAACAGGAGCAATGATTCTTGGAAAAGAAGGTATAAGAGATGCTTATACAACAGGTAGAGGAAAAATTATTGTAAGAGCAGAAACAGAAATTGAAGAAATGTCTGGAAATAAACAAAGAATAATAGTTACATCTCTTCCATATCAAGTAAACAAAGCAAATTTAATTATAAAAATAGATCAATTAGTTAAAGATAGAAAAATTGAAGGAATTTCAGAAGTTAGAGACGAATCTGATAGAAAAGAAAGAGTTAGAATCGTTATAGAATTAAAAAGAGATGCAAGACCACAAGTTATATTAAACCAATTATTCAAACACACACAAATGCAAGATACTTTTGGAGTTATAATGCTTGCTTTAGTTGATGGTCAACCGGTTGAATTAACATTAAAACAATGTTTAGTAGAGTATATCAAACATAGAAAAGAAGTAGTTTTAAGAA
Organism: uncultured Clostridia bacterium; assembly: GCA_948517135.1. Taxonomy (GTDB): domain Bacteria; phylum Bacillota; class Clostridia; order TANB77; family CAG-508; genus Scatovivens. Next base: position 5,371 of record CAORJJ010000079.1, read on the forward strand.
GAACAAAATTTGAGTTAGACAAAGCAGAAGCAAGAGCTCATATATTAGAAGGTTTAATTATAGCTATTGATAATATTGATGAAGTTATTAGAATAATTCGTGAGTCTTATGATGATGCAAAAGAAAGATTAATGGAAAGATTTAACCTTTCTGAAATTCAGTCACAAGCTATCTTAGACATGCAATTAAAGAGATTACAAGGATTACAAAGAGAAAAACTAGAAGAAGAATATCAAGAATTAATGAGATTAATTGCGTACTATAAGGAAATATTAGCTAGTGAAACATTAGTATATGATATTATTAAAACAGAACTTATAGAAATAAAAGATAAATTTGGAGATGAAAGACTAACAAAAATTGCTCCAGCAGAAGGTGAATTTGAAGAAGAAGACTTAATTAAAGAAGAGCAAGTTGTTATTACATTAACAAGATTCGGATATATTAAAAGATTACCAGTTGATACATATAAGAGCCAAAGAAGAGGTGGAAAAGGTATTACTGGAATGACAACAAAAGAAGGAGATTTTGTAAAAACAATATTTTCATCTTCTTCACATGATACATTATTATTCTTTAGTAATAAAGGAAAAATGTATAGACTACGTGGATTTGAGATACCAGAAGCAGGAAGAACTGCAAAAGGAACTGCTATTGTTAATTTATTAAATCTTGAATCTGGAGAAAAAATATCAGCAGTTATACCAATCCAAAATTTTGCTGATGGCAAATATTTATTAATGGGAACAAAAAATGGTTTAATCAAGAAAACACCATTAAAAGAATATGACTCTAATAGAAAAAATGGTTTAATGGGAATTACATTAAAAGATGATGATGAATTAATAGATGTTAGATTAACAGATGGTGAAGATAATGTTGTTTTAGTAACTAAAAAAGGTTTAAGTATAACATTTGATGAAAAAGATGTTAGACCAGTAGGTAGAACAGCACAAGGTGTTATAGGAATGAGAATAGATGATAATGATAGTGTTATAGGTATGGAACCAATTGTTAGTGGAAGCAATGCAACATTACTTGCTATTACAGAAAATGGATTCGGAAAGAGAACAGAGCTTGATGAATACAGAGTTCAAAATAGAGGTGGAAGAGGAGTTATAACATATAAAGTTACTCCAAAAACAGGTGAGATTGTAGGAATCAAAATTGTATCAGGAGTAGAAGATATCATGCTTTCAACAGATACAGGAACTCTAATAAGATTAAATACAGGAGAAATAAGTGTTTTAGGAAGAGCAACACAAGGTGTTACTTTGATGAGAACAAATGAAGGTAAAGTTGTTAGTATTGAAAAAATTGTAGAAGAAGATGATGATTCTATAATATAAATATAAAAAAAGAAATCTGATTTCTCAGATTTCTTTTTTAGCTTTTTTAAATCGCAAATCTTCACCAAATAATCGATAAAATTTATAATGACCTGTAAGTCTTGAACCAATTCTTGTTGTATAAGTATTGAAAAGTTCTGTAATATTAAGATTTGTGGAAATTATTGTTTTTGTAATTTTATGATTTTGATTTAAAAGACGAGTATTTATAATTGTAAATAATTCTGTAATTTTAGTATCAGTTATTTTTTCTGTACCTAAGTCATCTATTATAAGTAAATCAACATCTAATATATTTTTATATAAATCAAATTTTGCATTTTCTTTTTCAAATTTAGCTGCATTTATTTCATCAAACATAACAGGTGCTGTTTGATAAAGAACAGTTTTTCCTGATTTTAAAACTTCATTTGCAATACAGTTAATTAGAAATGTTTTCCCAACACCAGTATTTCCAGTAAAAATTAGATTTTTTTCTTCAGGATTATCAAAATTCTCAATAAAAGATAAAACAGTATCTTTTATTTTTTTTATATTTTCTTTTGGAGATAGTTCTGATTTATATTTTTCAAAATCAGGTTTATCAGAAAAAATTCTTATATTAAAATTCGAAAAATTTTCTCTTTCTAGATTTCCCATATTTGATTTATTATAAGCTATATCAAATATGCGTTGTTTTAAACATGAACACATTACTGAAGAACCATCTTTTTGAATATAACCAGTATCTTTACACAATTTGCAGTCAAAATGTGGAGAAAGATAGTTATTTTCTTTAGAAAGATTTTTAATAAAAGCATTTTTTTCTTTTATTAAACTAGTATTTTTCTTTTTCAAATCTGATAAAATAGATGCTTGTTCTTTCTTATTAGACATTAATATTGCTTTAGAAGCAGTTATAGAATTTGAAGATAATTCATTTTCAATTTCTAAAAGTCTTGGATTTACAGCAAGCAATTCCTTTTTTCTTTGTTCTGCTTTTTCTAGAGCTTTATTACGTTTTAATTCATATTCATGTAAAATTTGATTTAATAGCGAATTATCCATACAAAGTCCTTTTTCTGAATTTAGGTTTGAATTTTTATATTAATTATTATAAACCTATAAAAATAATTAATTTTCATATAAAGATTCTAAGTTATCAAAAGTACTTTGTGTATATTCGAAAGCAACTTTTTGGATTTGTTTTGACCTAGTATCTTTTTCTTTTAAAGATTGTAAATATGTATTTACTTCATCAACACTTCTTAAATCCTTTTTGTGCCAATCTGTAAGTAATGTATCTATATAATCAAAACGAATTTTGTTTTTAGAAGATGCATTTTTTAAAGCAACATCTATTATATCAATAGAAAATCCATAATTTTCAGTCCATTTTACAATATCTTCTTCTTCATATGTTGTAAGTTTTCTATATAAATTAAGTTTTTTACTAATTTGATTATTTATACTATTACGTTTTTCTTGTTTTTCAAAATAATCTTCTAAATCATTAAAGGTTTTGATGTTATTTTTACTCCATGCTTCTGCTGTTGCTTGAATATAATTCTTATGCAAAGCTCGTTTATCGAAAGCATAACTAAAAAGAGCAAGCATAACTTGTTCATCGAAACCATATTTATTAAACCAAAGATCAATGTCATTATACCAAGTTGGAGACATTACACCTTGGAAAAATTGTGAATTAATATTATCAATAGCTTTTGCTCTATATTGATTTTGTGAGTTTTTAATAGCATCTTCTGGAGAAGATGTAACTTTTGGAGAATAAAGCTTTGATAATTCTATTTCTTGAATATTAGCTAGAACATAGCCATCAGTTTTTTTCACTAAAATTCCTTTTTCTTCCCAAAATTCGATAGAATCTTTAACTGTTGGGAAATCTAGTGATAATGTTTTTGATAAATCATTTATTTTTATTTCTTTATTATATTTTGATAAAAAAAGCATATAGAAATATACTTTGATATAATCACCTTTTGCTTCAGGTAAATACTCTGTAAAAAAAACATCAGAAATCTCTGTACTAGAAAATAGAAGAGACTTATCATGTTGTGATAGCTTCATATCCAAAACCCCTTTTTTAACCCCTCAATTTAATTAATTTTCTTTAGTACAGTTTTAAAGAGATTATATCATTTAAAACTGGGAAATACAAGAATTAAATTAAGTTATTAAATGGGAAAATTGATATTTGCATGAGTAATTTTTGGTAGTATATATTTTGAATAATACCTTTTCTTCATTTAAAGTTCTCAGTAATCCGCCATATTTTAAAGTAGAATTAAATT
>CAORJJ010000080.1 GCA_948517135.1 uncultured Clostridia bacterium
AAATTTACTCACTCAAATAATAATTTATGTAATAAAAAAAGACGTAATTTCTTTATTACGCCCCTTTTATAATATTCTATTTTGTTTGAATTTTAGTAGCTTTAACTACATTATTTAAAAGCATTGCAATAGTCATTGGTCCTACTCCTCCTGGAACAGGTGTAATATAACTTGCCTTTTTACTTACTTCATCAAAATCAACATCCCCTACAATACTTCCATCATCTAATCTATTAATTCCTACATCTATTACAACAGCCCCATCTTTTACCATATTTTCTTTAAGAAATTTAGGTTTTCCTATTGCACTTATTATAATATCTGCTTTTTTTGTTATTTCTTCTATATTATTTGTTCTTGAATGGCAAACTGTAACTGTTGCATTTTTATTAAGCATACATTGTATCATTGGTTTTCCAACAATATTACTTCTTCCTAAAATAACTGCATTTTTTCCTTCAAGTTCAATATTATATTCTTCAAACATTCTTATCACACCATATGGTGTACATGAAATAAATGCATCTTCACCAATTGTAAGATTTCCTACATTCACTGGGTTGAATCCATCAACATCTTTTTCTGGTGCAATTGTTCTAAATGCCTTATTTATGTCTATATGTTTTGGAACTGGACTTTGAAGTAAAATACCATTTATTGATGAATCTTCATTTAATTTTTTTATAACATCCAATAATTCTGATTCAGATAAATTTTCATCATATAAAAATTCTTCAAATTCTATTCCAACTTTTTGACATGCTTTTGATTTGTTTCTTACATAAACTGTTGATCCTGGATCATTTCCAACCATAATAACTGCAAGTTTGGGATTTATTCCATTTTCTTTTAGTTTTATAACTTCACTTTTTAAATCTTTTCTTACTTTTTTAGCTACTTCTTTTCCATTTATTAATTCCATAATTTTATTTTACATCCTTTTTATATAATATAATCCTATTAAACTTACTATTAATGCAATTACAGTTATTAAAGAAAATGTAATTGTCGCAACATTATTTCCAACTTCTGGTAATACACCTATTTCCTCTTGTAAAATTTGAAGTTCAGTTTTCTCAGCTGGTATTTCTTCTGTTGTTTGTTCTGATTCTTCTGGTTTCTCTTCAGGTTCTTCAGCTGGTTTTTCTTTTGAAATTAAACTTGATTTTACATAAACTGTATTTCCTTTGTATTCTAGTCTAGACCAACCATTTTCAACAATACCTGTCCTTGTTATTTCTTGTCCTTTAGTTAAATATCCAGCCTTTTCACTATCTGTTGACCAGCTCTTTCTTAAATTACAATTTTGAGAAGCATACATTGTCTCTTTTACTTCTTTAATTTTAATTTCTTGTGGTTTCTCTTCTTTAGGTGCTTCTGCTTTTGCAGTTAAATATTGTGAAAATATGTACCCTGTTTGTCCATTATAATTTACTCTAGACCATCCATTACTACTAATGCCTGTTCTTGTTAATTTTGTATCTTTTGATAAAGTAGAAATTTTCTCACTACTTGTAGAATAATTTTTTCTTAAATTCACTCTTTCAGTTGTATAAACAGTTTCATTAACATCTGAAAATGTTGCTTTATCATTGTTATTAGTTGTTGCATTATTATTATTATTATTATTGTTGTTGTTTGGAGTTGTTGGTGGTGTTGGAGTAGGGTCTGGAGTTGGAGTAGGTGTAGGTGGTTGTTGTACAGTATTATCAGCTATTGTTATATTTATTGATGTTGAACCATTAGATTCCAAAGAATTTCCTGAAGAATCTGATAAGTTAATTCCAGATGCAGTTACAGTTGCAGTACCAGCAGCTTTAGCTGTAAAAGTTGCTCCTGTATTATTATATCCTTGAAAACCATTTACATAAGCTATTTTCTTAGAATCTGTACTACCATCACTATATTTTACTGTTATTGTAAAATCAGCACCATAAACGTCTGATGGCAAATATAGAATTGCACTAAAAGAACCTCCAATTTTTAAATCTCCTGAACAAGATAATGTTCCTTTGGTAGCAGCACTTACTTTTGGTATTGAACTAAAAATCACTATAATCATTATTGAAATCATTAGCAAACTTTTAGATAATATTTTTTTATTCATATTTTAGTCCTCCTTAAGATATATTCACTATATATCTTCTTCTGTATTTACAGTATTAGTATCAGCTATATTTTGAGTTGATGCTAAGCTGTTTTTTTCTTGTGCTTTAATAACAAGTCTCTTTGTTGCTCCTGCTTGACAAGTTATTAATGTTACTTCTATTTTACTTTCATCTTGAAGTAAACATTGTAAATCATCTGGTTCTACTTCAAATATTTCAGTTACTTGATATATAGTTTCATCCATTTTTCTGTCTACTAAAACAAATTCATTTCCTATTTCTAGCTCATCAAGTCTTTCAAAATTTTTTTCATTGTTATGACCTGCTAGACAAAAATTACCATAATTGTTTATACTTCCACCATTATTTATATGCCCAATACCACTTTGTAAAGCATTACTTTCTATTGAGTCTAATATGTATTGTTCTATTCCTAAATTAGATATCACAATTTTTCCTAAAACTTTATATCCACTAACTGTTTCTATCATTGTAACTGATTCTTGAACAACTGTATTTTCTTCTTTTGGTTGTTCTTCGACTGGTTTATTAATAACAAATTTATATACTAATACACCTGCAATAATAGCTATAACAATTATTGCTATTATTACAATTAATTTTCCATAATTAAATTCTTCTTCATCTTCATCCCAAAAATTTGATTCTGCAAAATTAATATTTCTTTCATAATTATCGTCTAGATTATTATCATAACGATTATTGTTTTCATTATTATTACCCAAATCATTATTTTCTTCAATATTATTATTTCTCGAACTTGAATAATAATCATCAAAACTATTTTTTTTATCTCTTCTATCTAAAGAACGTCTACCACTACCCATTTTAACACCTCTATTTCATCCTTTGCTATTATCTAAAAAATATTACTCCAAAGATTAATATTCCTAATAAAATTCTATATATTGCAAAAACTTTAAAGCTTCCTTTTTTCAAGTAGTCCATTAAAAATTTCACAACAATTATCCCAACTATAAAACTTGCAATTACACCAACCCAAAATGCTACGGATGTTAATGCAAATTCTGATATATCTACTAAAACTGCTGCTGCAACTATTGGTGTTGATAAAAGAAATGAAAATTTAGCAGCACTTTCTCTATCTATTTTTAAAGATCTTGCTATTGTCATTGTAATTCCTGAACGAGAAACTCCTGGAAATGCTGCTGCAATCGCCTGTGAAATTCCTACAAGAACTGATTGTTTTAATGTTATCTGTTCATAGTTATATTTATTTTCTGCTTTTTTATCAACTATTGCTAAAATAATACCCATAATAATTAATGCAAATGCTATTAATCCCATTTCTAATTTGAAATTATCACCAATTAAACTATCAGAAATTTTATCTAATACTAAAGCTAAAATTCCTGCTGGTATAGTTGCAATTACTAAATACCAAAATATTTTTCCTTCTGTTGAATCTTCCTTCTTTACAACTTTTTTAAAACCTGCTGTTATTAATTGTATCCAATCTTTAAAGAAGAATATTCCAATTGCTATTAAAGTTCCAAAATGTAATGCTACATCAAAAGAACCACTAAATTCTTCCATAAATTTTGCATTTTCTGTCCAGTTTAAAATCCAAGGAATTACATTTAAATGTGCAGAACTTGAAACTGGTAAAAGTTCTGTTAGCCCTTGTATAACTCCTAAAATTAGAGCTTGTAATATTGTCATTTTTATCCTCCGTTTTTATAATTCTTTTAATACATGATATAATGTTTCTTTTATAAATTCTGCTGATGTAAGTGGCGCAACTTTTGCTGGTAAAGATAAAGCCCAAATCACTTTTAAACCTTTTTCTCTAGCAGCTTTTCTATCTACTCCACCTGGATTAGATGCCAAATCCACAATAACAGCTTCTTTTTTTATTAAATCTAATCTTTCTGAATCTAAAATTTGAAACGGAATTGTATTTATAATAATATCAAATTTTTCTAAATATTCATTTAAGTCATTCAAATGTATTGGGTTATATCCATATGCTTTTATCCATGAAATGTCTTCATTTTTCCTTGCTTCACAATAAACTTTAGCTCCAATTCCATCAAGCATTTTTGATAAAACTTTACCAATTCTACCAAATCCCATTACCAAAACATTAGAACCATGAACTGTTCTTTGTGTTTCTTCCATAGCTATTTGAATTGTTCCTTCTGCAGTAGCTATTGTATTTAATACAGAAAATTCTTCTCTTTTTAATAAATCAGTAAATTGAATATTATTATTATCTAATTGATCTTTTATTCCAATATTTCCTGCAATTAAATATTTATCTTTTAAACAATTTACAAATTCTTCTAAATCTACATTATTTCTCCCAAATGGTGTTGATAATCTTTTTCTATCACTAGATAGTGGAACTGGCCCTACTACTACTTTTGAATAGCTTACTGCTTCTTCTAATGTTGGACACATTTCAACACTATCTAAATTCAATAATTCTTCAGAATTTTCTAAAGCATAAGTATATACTTTATATCCATCATTATTTAACATTTCAATTAATTTTACTATACGTAAATCTCCACCAACAACAGCTATTGACTTTTCCATAATAATCACTCTTATTCCTTTCCTCACTTTGCTCATTATCCACATAATATTAATAATATGTTTTCATTATATTAATATTCCTGAATTAAGCATATTTTATCTAAGAATTTCCTAATTCTTTTTGACGTTCTTCTTTTTTCTTTTCTTTTTTTATAAAATCTAATTCTTCAAGTTCCTTTTTCATTTTTTGTTTATTAAATAAATAATCAATTCGTTCATCCAATTTTTGTTTTGTTGTATTTTCACTCATTTGTTGTATTAAACTAAAAGATTCTTCTAAATATGTTCTTGCTTTTTCTTCTTGTTCTTCTAAAGCTGTAAATTTTGAAGTTCCAAATTCTGTTTCATCTTCATCTATAAAAGCTTTTCCATCATCCTCTTCTTCTTTTTCATTCATATTAACAGAAACTGTAATAAATTCTTTTATTTTTTCAAAAGTTTTTTCTTTTTCTGCAACCTTTAATAAATTAGAATCAAGCTCTATTGCTTTATTTAAAAAATTAATTGCCTTATCTTTTTCACCTTTATAAACATATATCTTAGCAAGTTGATAATAAGATTTTGCCTCCAAATTTCCATATACACTTTGTTTAAAATATATTTCTGCTGAGTCATAATCTCCTTGTATAAATGCAATTAATCCTAAATTATAGTTTGCATTATACATTCTATGATTTATTTCTGCTGCTCTTTCATACATTTCTTTTGCCATTTGGAAATCACTTAATCTAGTATATACAATTCCTAAGCAATAATATAATTCAAAATCATTTGGTCTAAATCTTAAAGCATCTTGATAAACATTTGCTGCTTCTTTAAATCTTTCTTCTTCACAAAGTAACTCTCCTAAAAGCAATGTTGCTTCATAACAATCTGGTTTAGTTTTTAAAAGAGTTTCAAGCATTTGAATTGCTTCTGCTTTCTTTCCCAAATCTTTTAAAAGTTCTGCAATTTTAAAGTAAGATTTATAATCATTTTTCTTTATATCTATCGCAGTTACATATTCATCAATTGCTTTTCTCATTCCACCTTCTTGCTCATAGCATTCAGCTAACATTTTATGTCCCAAATAACTTTCAGGATATTTAGTAACTAATTTAATTAAAATTGATTTTGCAGCTCTTTTATCTCCTATAAATAAGCAAAATTTTACAGCAAAAATACTTATTAATTCTGAAAAATTTATTCCTCTAATTTCCATAATAACAATTGCAAGTGGGAATATTATTGAAAATAAATATCTTATGCTCCCCCAAAAAACATTCTCTCCAATTTTTAGTTTTATTTCAACAAAACTTATTGTTATTCCTATTGCTTCTAAAACTAAGGCAATTATGTAATTAGCATCATTTCTCCTAATAATCTTAAAAAATATTATTATAAATAAGGAAAATGCAAGCAGCATAAATACTACTTTTTCTAGCATAACATTTCTTCCCTTCTACATCCTTTTATTCTAAAATATAATTCCCATAAAGTCAAAATGATTATATCATATAGCATATTTTTAAACAAGAAAATATTGAAATTTTTATATAAGATAAAAATTAGTAATATTTTTTCGAATCATTGAACTTTACATAATATTATGATATAATTATAGTTGTTTGTAACAATAAAAAAATCATTTAATACATCTTAGGAGGTAACTATTATGAGTGGAATTACAATTAATGAATTTACTGTTGCTATGGAAACCTATGGAGCAAACAGGTTAGAAAACAGAAGTGGTTCAAGATATCCTGTATCTGTTCCATGCTTTGAGGTATGCGGTGTTGCCTTCATGCACTCAGGTTCTTATTATATTGTTCAGCGTGATCGGAAAGTTCCAGATGATATAATGAACCAAGCTATGGCAAAATTCGGCGCAGAACATCCTGGTGATAGAAAAAACTACTGGTGGGGCGAAGTCCACAGCATTAAAGGAATGATTGTCCTTGCAAGTCTTTTGGAAGGGAAATATGCAACTGAACTTGTTGATGAACTTACGAATAACGCCTATAAGAGATTATTGGCAGAAACAGCAGAAAATATTAAAACTGTTGAAGAAATTCAGTTTAAGAAGATCAATACCCGTAAAATGAAAGAACTTCGCAATGTTCTTTCTGCTTACAGCCAAGTTGTAAATCCGTTTTGTAACAGCCAGCTTCGTTTCAAAGATCCAATTGAATACTTGGATAAAGTAGCTCTTAAGGTTTCGGGAAAAAACATTTCCAAAAATGCAGTATATGTATCTCTTTCAAGCAACACTTCCAGTGTAGACTATCGTAAGGATATTGAAGGCTGGAGCTATCAGTCTGGAATCATTTTACAGAGAAACCGTAGAAACAAATATCTAAAAATAGGTCACTATTATAACAACGGTTTAGACAAACATTCAGTTGACGAAGTTATTTATGTTGATTACTCTGATAGAGCTGACAGGGGCTATTATGATCATCCTGATGATTTGGATTTACGTATCAGCCTTAAAACTGGGTTAGCATGGAAAACTTATCATGAAGATCAGGCTCATCTGGCAACTGATAAGGAGTTAGACATTGTAATCTCCCACTTGAAAGACAGTATTAAGAGAATTAAGCATAGGATTGTAAATAAAATGGTTCAAAACTGATCTATCCATTTTATTTTTAACGATTTTAACGGAGTTTCGAAATTTGAAGCTCCGTTTTTTCATAAAAAAATTGGTCTACTTTAATAGTAGACCAATTTCCTTATAATCCCCCAACATTTACAATTACATTAATTTATGATATAATAAAGTAGATATTATATATAAAAATCTTAATACATCTCAAGGAGGTCTATATGACAGAAAATACAAAAATGTTACAGGTAGAAGACAACCTTTCTTTATTTATCATTGATAAATCTGGAACCATGACAGAACCACCTCGGGTACTGGATGTAAAAGAAATTCAAAAACTTCAAAAAATCGATAGATCTTTATCGGTTGCACAGAAGAACCAGAGATATTATATGCCTCACCCACAATAAGTTTTTGTACTAATTTTCATTCAAAAGATTTTGATAGAGCCTATGCAGTTTGGGCTCTATTTTTCTTATTTTCTATATTATTACAAAATTATATATTTTACTACAATATATATTATTGTAATTATTTCTACAATTAATATTGTTGGCATTCCAATTGTAAATTTCAATTTTTTAGTTTTATGTCTAAATGTATACATTCCAGCAATAGTACCTATTCCTCCACCTAAAAGACAAAGTGTCATTAAAGTTGCTTCTGGAATTCTCCACCATCCTTTTTGAGCTTTAAATTTATCAATTCCCATAGCCAAAAAACCAATAATGTTTATAAATAATAAATATATTAAAATATACTTCATATTCATTTCTACTATTTCTAAAAAAATTTCCATTACTTTCTCCCTATAATTACTTTACTAAACAATATATCAAAACTCCTGATAATATTGCTATAATATTTACTTTATAATAATATTTGGCTCCATTAATAACTCTGTTTTCCATATATAAATTTATTGGAATTAAACATGTAAAATATGCTATTACTATAACCATGCCCCAAACATAATTAAATCCATATTCGATTTCTGGTAACATATATTTCCCAAGCAATCCTTTGGGTTCATTAGAAAAATAAATATTAGCTAACTTATATATAATTATTATAGCGTATCCCATAAAAAAATTATATGCTATTGATGTTACAACAAAAAAATCACTTTTCTCTTTAGGATTCAAATTAATTTGTCCAACAATCAACATTGCAAAAATGTATATTAATACAAACATAATATATTGAATTATCATATTATTCTCCATTAAATTATTATTTGAGTAAATAAATTTTAATTATAACTTATATTTTTGTATAATAACTTTTCTTCTTTTAAAGTTCTCGGTAATCCGTCATATTTTAAAGTAGAATTAAATTTTTAAAGAAAACAGCGCCCTCA
>CAORJJ010000081.1 GCA_948517135.1 uncultured Clostridia bacterium
GTAGAGCATAATCCTGAGAAAATCAGAATTGCTATTGGAAAAGCAAACAATGAAGTAAGAAGGAAGGAAAAGGCAACAAAGGAAGAAATCGAGGAAATTATTGAGTATATTGAAGAATTAAATAATAAAAATTATAAGCTTGATATTGATGAAAATACTGAAGATGAATTATCAATATTAAAAAATGAAATATATAAAATTACAGTAATGCTCAAAGAAAATGCTGAAAATTCGATTAAAGATAAAATAAATCTGAAAAATTCATTATCAGATATTTCACATCAATTGAAAACACCTTTAACATCAATTACAATTATGCTTGATAATATATTAGAAAATCCTAATATGGATTCAAATATTAGAAATGAATTTATAAAAGATATAAAAAGACAAATTATAAATATTAATTTTTTGGTAGCATCATTACTTAAGTTATCAAAACTTGATGCTTGTAGTATAAATTTTATAAATAAAAAAGAATATATTAAAGATATATTAGATGAAAGCATAAAAAATGTAGGTGCATTATGTGATTTAAAAAATATAACAATAAATTTAAGCGGAGATGAAGAGGGACAAATTTATTGTGATTTAAAATGGCAAGTTGAAGCAATAACAAATATTTTGAAAAACTGTGTAGAACATTCAAATGAAAATTGTAAAATTGATATAAATTATCAGCAAAATAAAATGTATTCAAAAATAGAAATACAAGATTATGGGAGTGGAATATTAGAAAAAGATTTACCTCATATTTTTGAAAGATTTTATAAAGGTGAAAATTCATCTAGTGAAAGTATTGGAATAGGACTTGCACTTTCAAAATCAATTATAGAAAAAAATAATGGCTATATAATTGTAGATTCAAAAGAAAATGTTGGAACAAAATTCCAAATAAAGTATTTTGAAATTTAAGTTAAAATTCTTTAAACATATCTAAATTTCAAGAAATGTTAATTTCAGTTGACAAAATTTCAAACTCAAATTGGTAGAATGCAACTACTGAATAAAGTATAATTTTATCAGAAAGCAAAAGAAAGGAAATGAAAAGATGGATAATTTAGGAGAAAAATTATTTGAATTAAGAAAAGCTAAAAACTTATCTCAAGAAGAAGTTGCAGAAAAACTAAATGTAACAAGACAAACAGTTTCTAAATGGGAAACAAACCAAAGTACGCCAGATTTTGATAAAATTGTACCATTATGCGAATTATTTGAAATAAGTACAGACGAATTATTAAGAGGTAAAAAAGCAGAGTTAAAGAAAGAAGAAAAAAGTGAAGAGGGCGAGAAATGTCCAGAATTAAAAGATGATACTAAAGATATGAACAAAGATGAGATTAGAAGAAAATCAGCAAATGAAATAAGTACTTCAATATTTATTTACATTGCATCAATAGCAGTATTTATTGTTATTGTATCAAGCACTAATATAGATGTAATTTTATCAGTAGGCCTTCTTCTAATTGCTTGTGCATATGCGACAGCTAGAATTATAAAAGGATGTATGTCTATGCCAAAAGAAGAACCTAAAGTAGAAAAAGTTATAAATGAAAAAAAAGAAATATTAAAATCTATAAAATGTATTATATGGTGCTTAATTACAGCTATTTATATAATTTTAAGTTTTACAACTATGGCATGGTATATCACTTGGGTATTATTTATAATAGGGGCTGTAATAACAGAAATTGTTAAATTATGTTTTTTATTAAAGGAGGTAGGAAATGATGAAAAATAAATCTTTAATAATAACATTAATTACACTTTTATCAATAATAGTTATATTATTGACAATATTTTTAATACTTGGTATATCTGGAAAATTTACAAATATTAAAACAAGCAATAGAAAAATAATATTAGATCAAACTTATGAACCAGAACATGTGGAGAAAATTGATATAGTATCTGAGGTAGGAGATGTTAAAATTTTTGAAACTTCAGAAAATAATATTAAAGTAACAATATATGGAAAAAGCGATAAAAATCTAAAAAATATAAATATTTCGAATAAAGATAAAATTTTAAAATTTGAAATTCTAGGAATGAGTAACAAAATTGTAAACTTTGGATTTTCTCCAAATGATATAGTTATTTATGCTCCAAAAGAAGTTATAAATGAAATAAAAATAAAAAGTGATTATGGAGATGTTGAAATTGGAAATTTTGAAAACACTTTGATAGATTTAGAACAAGATTGTGGAGATATAGATATAGAAACAGTAAAAAATACTACAATAAAGTCTTCTTATGGTGATGTAAAAATAAAATCTATATTAAATAAATGTAATATAGATTTAAGTTGTGGAGATGTAAAAATAGAAAATCTTCAAATAAATGAAAATTCAAAAATAAAAAATGACTTAGGTAATATTAAAATAGAACAAACAAATGATATTTTTATTGATTCTAAAACAGATTTAGGAGAGGCAAAAATAGAAAACAATAATAGACATTCAGAAATAACATTAACTATTTCAAATAGTTGTGGAGATATAAAAGTTAATAATTAAAATATTTGCAAATCCCAGAAAAAGTTTTCTGGGATTTAATAATAAAAAATTATTAAGATAAAAAAATTCTATTGTTATATGTTTTTTATAGTGGTATGATAATACAGTAAAATAATGTATTTATAATGTAAGGGGAAAATGTGTTATGGCAAGAGGTATAAAAAAAGAAAAAAATAAGAAGAAAAAATTTTTAATAATTTTTATTATATTAGTAGTTATTATTACTATTGGATTATTTGTGTTTAAAAAAGTAAATAGAAATACTGAAAATGATGAAAATAAAATTGCAGTTCAATTAGTTTCAATACTTACAGGAAGCGCAGATAATTCTCAAAATAGATTTTCAGGAGTAGTAGTTTCACAAAAAACTATTAAATTACAAAAAGAAGAAAATAGAACAGTAAAAAAAGTATATGTAGAAGTAGGGCAAGCTGTAAAAGCAGGAGATAAGCTTTTTGAATATGATACGGACGAGGTAAGTGCCAAAATAGATCAAGAAACATTAGAAGTTGAAAAATTGCAAAATGCTATTACAAATGCTCAAAAGCAAATTGAATCTATTAATTCGGCTAAAGCAGAAAATCCAACTGGAGATCATACTTCATATAATTTAGAGATTCAAACTCAAGAAAATGAAATTAAACAAACTCAGTATAATATAACTGCCAAAAATAATGAAATAAAAAGATTAAGAAAATCTTTACAAAATACAGTTATAAAATCAGAAATTGATGGAATTGTTCAAAGTATCAATGATTCAGAACATTCAGACACAAGCGATATGGGAATGGGAGATACACAAGATAATTCATATATGTCAATCATGCAAACAGGACAATATAGAATTAAAGGGATAATTAATGAACAAAATATGTTTTCTATTAGTGTAGGCGAGAAAGTTATTATTCATTCAAGAGTGGATGAAAATATAACTTGGACAGGAACAATTGAAAGTATAGATACATCAAATCCTGAAAAGAATTCTGATGGATATGGATATATGGTTATGGGAGAAGATAGCTCAAATAAATCGTCTAAATATCCTTTTTATATAACATTAGATTCTATGGATGGTCTTATGATGGGACAACATGTTTACATAGAGAAAAATATTGGTCAAACAGAAAAAAAAGAAGGAATATGGCTTTCAAATTATTTTATAACAGAAGAAAATGGTGAATATTTTGTTTGGATAGCTAATAAAAAAGATAAATTAGAGAAAAGAAAAATTAAAGTTGGAGATAAAAATGAAGAAAGTGGCGAATATCAAATATTAGAAGGTTTAACAAATGAAGATTATATTGCAATTCCACAAGAAAACTTAACAGAAGGATTAGATGTAAATAAATTTGATACATTAGATGTTCCAGTAAATATAGATATGACAACTGATGATATGGTGGTAGAAGAAAACAATCCAGTAGTTCAAGATGGAACAATTACTCCAGAGGAAGGAACAACTGAAATTCCAGCTGTTCCAGAAACTTTACCACAAACATCAGCAGAAGCTATTCAATAATATTAAAAGTGAGGAATAACAATGATTGTAGATATTAAAAATGTCAATAAAGATTATATTCAAGAAAAAATGACAGTAAATGTTTTAAAAGATATAAATCTTTCTGTTGATAAAGGCGAATATATAGCTATAATGGGACCTTCTGGTTCAGGAAAAACAACATTAATGAATATAATCGGATGTTTAGATATACAAACATCAGGAGAATATTTGTTAGAAGAACAAGATGTTTCGAAAGTTAATGATGATAAAATGTCAGAGATAAGAAATGAAAAAATAGGATTTGTTTTTCAACAATTTCATTTATTGCCTAAACTGAATGCAATGGAAAATGTTGCGTTACCACTCCTATATAGAGGTTATGAAAAAGAAGAAAGAATGAAACTCGCATCAGAAGCATTAGAAAAAGTTGGACTTGGTGAAAGAAAAAAGTTTATGCCAAATCAACTATCAGGTGGTCAATGTCAACGTGTGGCAATAGCTAGAGCAATTGCAGGAAATCCTATATTACTTTTAGCAGATGAACCAACAGGAGCTCTTGATACGAAATCAGGAGAGCAAGTTATGGAATTATTTAAAAAACTAAATGATGAAGGTGCAACAATAATTATGATAACTCATGAGCAAGAAATTGCAGAACATGCAAATAAGATTTATTATATAAGAGATGGAATGCTTAGAAAGGAAAAATAAATGGCTAAGTTAAATGGTAAAAAAATACTTAAATTTGTAATTATTGCATTTATTATAATTGCTATAATTGTAGGGATAATTGTTTTCTTTGCTACACGTAAAAAAGTTGAAGTATCAGTTTATTCAGTAAGAGATGTTGGAAATGAGAATTATTGGGAAAATAACTCAACTTCACAGGGGATGATAAAAGAAGATAAAATGCAATCTGTCTATTTAAGTTCTACTCAAAAAGTAGAAAAAGTTTTAGTTAAAGAAGGGCAAAATGTTAAAGTAGGACAGCCACTTTTAAAATATAATACAACTCTTTCAAATTTAGAATTAGAAAGAAAACAAATAGAAATAAAAAAGCAAGAATTAGAATTAGATAAAGCTCAAAAAGAATTAGCTAAAATTCAAACTTATAAACCAGGAGAACCTATATATGGTTCATTACCAGAAGAAGAACCACTTCCAGAAGAAAAGCCTAAGTTTCATGATACAGTACCAAATATAACTCCTCCTACACCAGTTGTATCAGCTGAAAATGAAATGAAACCAGCACCACTTACAGGAGAAGGAACACAAGATAAGCCATACATGTTTATTTGGGAAGAAAATAAAGAATATAATCAAGAATTTATGAAAGATGTAATTGAAAGAGCTGGAATTGGAAAAGCAGAAGTTGTTGCTTTATTCATGATTAGAGAAGATAATAGTATGACAGGTAATCTAATAAGTAGTTCCAAAATTAAATTTACTAAAAAAGATGATAATTATAGTTTTTCAATATTAGGAGCATGGACTGGAGATGAAAATGATCCATTATATCCAAACGACCAAAATACAAATGAACCAGTAGAACCAGTTATGCCAGAAATTCCAGAGGTTGGGCCTATATATACAGCGTCTGAATTAAAACAAATGAGTGTTGAAAAAGAAAATGAAATAAATGATATTGTTTTGAATATCAAAGTTGCCAAAAGTGAACTGAAAAAATTAAAGGAAGAAGCTAAAAATAACACTGTTTATAGTAAGATAGATGGAATTGTAAAAACTGTTTTAAATCATGAAGACGAAACTGCAAAAACTAAGCCAATAATTCTTGTATCAAGTGGCGGAGGCTATTATGTACAAGGTAGAGTTGGAGAATTCGACTTAAATAAAGTTAAAGTAGGACAAAAAGTTAATGTTCAATCATATGAAAGTGGTAATTCAAATGAAGGGATAATTGAAAAAATATCAGATGTTCCTCTAACAGGAAATTACTATAATGGATTGGGAAACAATAATGTTTCATACTATCCATATACTGTAAAACTTGATGATAGTGCTAATTTCAAAGAAGGAGAATATGCTTCATTAGAATTTATTTTTGAAGAAGAAAAAACAAATTCTTTTTATGTAACATCTGCTTTTGTTCTTTCAGAAAATGGAAAGAACTATGCTTATATTGCAGGTGAAGGTGATAAACTAGAAAAAAGAGAGTTGAATATTGGAAAAAATATGCATGGTATGGTAGAAATACGTGGTGGAATGACAATGGATGATAGAATTGCATTTCCTTATGGAAGAAATATTAAGGAAGGAACTCCAGTAGTAGATGGTTCTCTTGAAGATCTATATAGTGGAATGTAGAATTGAGGTGAATAAAATTGATTGAAAATATAATGCTTGCTTTTCAAGGAATATGGGGGCATAAATTACGTTCATTTCTTACAATGTTAGGTATCATTATTGGTATAGCTGCAATTATGACAATTGTTTCAACTATTCAAGGAACAAATGAGCAAATAAAACAAAATTTAATAGGCTCAGGAACTGATGCAGTTAAAATAGAACTATATCAAGGTGATATGCAATTAGAATTTACATATAATCCAGTTCCTGATGGAATTCCTACAATAACAGATGATGTAAGAAAACAAATATTAGATTTAGAAGAAGTTGCAAATGCTTCAGTATACAATTCAAGAAGGTATTCAGAAAGTATTTTTTATCAAAATACATCATATTCAGGTGCATTACTTGGAATTGATAAAGAATATTTTGATGTATATAATTACTATATACAATATGGAAGAAATTTCACAGAAGATGATTATAAGACTTATAAAAAAGTAGCAATATTAGATTCAATAGCTTCAAAGTCTTTATTTGAGGGTGAAATTCCTATTGGAAAAACAATTGAAATAAATAATGAACCATATATTGTAATTGGTGTAGCAGACAAAAACATAAAATTTAAACCAGTAATTAATAGTATATCAGATTATATGACATATATGGAAGAATCAAATGGAGAAATATTTGTACCAATTTCAAATTGGCCAATATTATACAATTTTGATGAACCAGAAAATATTGTTGTAAAAGCTACAAATACAGACAATATGGCAAAAGCTGGAAAAAAGACATCAGAGATTTTATCTAATAGAATTGTTAATCAAGATGAAAATAATCAAATAAGTTATAAAAATGATGATTTATTAAAACAAGCAAAACAATTGCAAGAACTAGGTTCTTCAACAAATAACCAATTAATAATGATAGCAAGTATCTCACTTGTTGTTGGTGGTATAGGTGTTATGAACATAATGCTTGTATCTGTAACTGAAAGAACAAAAGAAATTGGGTTAAAAAGAGCAATTGGCGCCAAAAGAAAACGTGTATTATGGCAATTTTTAACAGAAGCAGCTGTACTTACAAGTATAGGAGGGATCCTAGGAGTTATTATTGGAATTATAATAGCAGAAGTGCTTTCAAAAATATCAATGATTCCAGTTTCAATTAGCATACCAGCAACAATAATATCTGTCATATTTTCTATGGTAATAGGTATTATTTTTGGAATAATACCAGCAATGAAGGCCTCAAAGCTAAATCCGATTGATGCATTAAGAAGTGAATAATCAATTTAAAGACATAAATAAATGGAAAATTTTGCCAGTTTTATTTATGTCTTTAATTTGTCATTATTTTTATGAATTTTTCTGTTGCAAAGCTTGTAATCATGTTTTTTGGTAAAACAATTCCTAAACCTCTTACAGGTATTTTTTCTTTTATTGGAATTTCAAAAAGCTGATTATTATTTAATTCATCTTTTGCAAATTCTTTTGTAATATAAGCAATTCCAAGGCCCATTTTTGCAAATTCTTTTACTAATCCATAACTAACTATATCAAATTTTGGATGAAAATTTACATTATGAGTTATCATTAAATTATTTAAAAATGTTCTTGTATTAGAAGGTTCTTTTTGAGTAACAATTGGAAAATTTGAAACAAGTTCTGTAAGAGATATTGGTTTTATTATTTTCTCTTTATATTCTAAATTTCCAGCAAACCCATCATGTAATTCACTACAAGGTGTAATCTCTAAATCTTCATCTTCGCTCATAGGAAGATTTACAATTAACACATCAAGACTTCCTTTTTTTAAATCTGATATTAAATTGTGTGTTAATCCATTTGTAATAGAAATATCAATGTTTGGAAACTCTTTATGAAATTTGGCAATATATTCAACTAAAAAATACTTTGTTACTGTACTACTAGCACCAATTTTTATAGTACCAGTTTCCAAATTTTTTAATGAAGTAAGTTTATGTTCTCCGTTTGTAAAACTTTCAACTCCATTTTTTATAAAATTATAAAATATCTTTCCATTTTCAGTTAAAGTAACACCTTTAGGGCTTCTGTTGAACAATGTAATTCCAAGTTCATTTTCTAATTTTTGCAAAGACTTAGTAACTGCTGGTTGAGAAATATACAAAAAATTAGCTGCTTTTGTAATACTTCCATAAAGTGCTACTGTATAAAATATTTTATATGATTCATAATTAATATCCATGTCATAACCTCAAATTATAA